>NZ_JBFULH010001121.1:0-976 GCF_056400445.1 Pseudomonas sp. P5_B2
GAACGAACTCACCGCAGACCGCGCGCTCGACTACGTGGCCGACGTTGGCAACAACCAAATGTGGGCAGCGCATACCCTGCGCCTCGGAGCCGGCCAAGCCATGCACCACTCCGGTGGCTTGGGCACCATGGGCTTCGCCATTCCCGCTGCCGTCGGTGCATGCTACGCCGGAGACAAACCGGTCATCGTCATCACCGGTGACGGTGGCGCACAGCTCAACATCCAGGAGTTGGACATCATTGCACGGGATCAGCTGCCGATCCTGACGATTGTGATGAACAACCACTCACTCGGGATGGTTCGCGGGTTCCAGGAGATGTACTTTGAGGGCCGTAACTCCTCAACCTTCTGGAATGGATACACCCCGCAGTTCCAGGCCATTGGCACAGCCTATGGCATCCGTTCGCAAAGTGTTGTCGACCTGAGCCAGTTCAAGGTGGCAGTGAGCGAGTTTCTCGCCAACAGCAAACCAATGCTCATCGAAGTGCTGATGCCTGATGCCCGGGAGTGCCGACCACGGCTGGAGTTTGGCCGCCCAATCCATGAGCAGTCGCCGCTTCTGGACCTTAATGAATGAAGATCGCAATACTTGGGGCAACCAGCCATATTGCCAAAGACCTCGTTGCCAGCATCGCCAAGCAGACCACTTATCAGTGCGACCTGTTTATGCGAGCGCCGGCCCGGCTCGACCCCGAGATTCGGGCTATTGCCGAGCAGAGGTCGTTTGCGCTACTCGACTATGCCAGTTTCGATGACTCCCGACATTTCGATGCGATCATCAATTTCGTAGGTGTTGGCGATCCGGCTCGTGCCATCCAGATGGGCAAGGATATTTTTACCGTCACCGAACAGTACGACAACCTTGCCCTGTCCTATCTGCAACGTCACCCTGAGTGCAGGTACATCTACCTGAGCAGCGGCGCCGCATATGGCGCTAACTTCGAGTCGCCTGTGACCGAAACCTCGAAGGCGGTAT
>NZ_JBFULH010001122.1:0-976 GCF_056400445.1 Pseudomonas sp. P5_B2
TCTCTGCTTTCTCACCGCGCAACTGGTTGACCATCAGCACAGGCACCACGATTTCCTGAGGCATGGCCCCGCCATGGACGAAGCGTGCACCGCCCACAAAGTGGAAACGATTTGCACCTTTTGGTATCCAGAACTGAGTGTCTGATGTTGTGCCCGCAGTCTGCTTGGTCGATCCCTGCCAGACATCCTTGGCAGCAGGCAGAGTATGGCCAATGACATAGCGTTTTTTACTCTTGATCGCACTATCCGGCTTCTCTGCGAGTGAGGTGCGATCCGCCGCCTCAAGCTTGCTCTGCTGGAAGAGGAACCCATGATCGGCCGTGATCAACACCGTGCTGGTGTTGAAGTGCATGAGAATCTTGCGGGTCAGTTCGGTCAGCTCCTCAATGGCGAAATCCACGTGGTGGAAGGTATCCACCTCGGAGCCACCGCCTTTGTCACTACGGTCATCGATCACGTTGTGATAGACGTAAACCAGTTGCTGATCCTTAAGCGCTTCACGCCCAGCGTCACGGGACCACTCTTTGACTTGAAGTGCGGTCACGGCCATGCCGCCATGCTGGGCAAGAACCTTATCGCGAGCGATGGTGTTGCCAGTATTGAGTCCGTCTACAAAAACACCATCACTGCCCTCGCGATACTCCAGCGTCTGGTGTGGCAGCAGGGACGCCATGCCCAGCGTGGTGTAACTCGGCAATACGCCCAACTGGCTATTCAGGCTGGCCTTGCTGTAACGCTTTTCATTGATGCGCTGGCACAACTCGACGGCGGCTTCATAGCGGAAGGCATCGCTGATGATTACTACAACGCGCTTGCTACGATGCCCCTCCAACAAGGGCGCTACCCAACGCTCATAAAAATTATGCTGGTTAGGAATGCCAGGTATTTTCCAGTGCTCCAAGCGCTGTTCGGCCTCAACGCGGTCGCCCCAGGAGCGCCCGAGCTGATCGAGATACCAATACGCATAGCACTGCTC
>NZ_JBFULH010001123.1:0-975 GCF_056400445.1 Pseudomonas sp. P5_B2
ACATTTCTATCGACTGATACACCGCTTTCGCGAGCAGGCTCGCTCCCACAGGTATTGCGCCGTAACCAGATTAAGGACTTGGCATGATTCCCAATGACGAACAACTGCAGATCAGCGAAGCGGCCCGGCAGTTTGCCCAGGAACGGCTGAAGCCGTTCGCCGCCGAATGGGATCGCGAGCACCGTTTCCCCAAGGAAGCCATCGGTGAAATGGCCCAGCTGGGCTTCTTCGGCATGTTGGTGCCGGAGCAGTGGGGCGGTTGCGACACCGGTTACCTGGCCTACGCCATGGCCCTGGAAGAAATCGCCGCCGGTGACGGCGCGTGCTCGACCATCATGAGCGTGCATAACTCGGTCGGTTGCGTGCCAATCCTGCACTACGGCAACGACGACCAGAAAGAGCGCTTCCTCAAGCCACTGGCCAGCGGCGCGATGCTCGGCGCCTTTGCCCTGACCGAACCGCAGGCCGGTTCCGACGCCAGCGGCCTGAAAACCCGCGCGCGGTTGGAAGGTGATCACTACGTACTCAATGGCTGCAAGCAGTTCATCACTTCCGGGCAAAACGCCGGAGTAGTGATTGTGTTTGCCGTGACGGACCCAAGCGCCGGCAAGCGTGGCATCACCGCGCTGATCGTGCCGACCGATTCGCCGGGCTATAAAGTCGCCCGGGTCGAAGACAAACTCGGTCAACACGCGTCCGATACCTGCCAGATCCTGTTTGAAGATGTCAAAGTCCCGGTCKCCAACCGTCTGGGCGAAGAGGGCGAAGGTTACCGAATCGCCCTGGCCAACCTCGAAGGCGGCCGCGTCGGCATCGCTTCGCAATCGGTGGGCATGGCCCGTGCTGCGTTTGAAGCAGCCCGTGATTACGCCCGTGAGCGCGAAAGTTTCGGCAAGCCGATCATCGAACACCAGGCGGTTGCATTCCGTCTGGCCGACATGGCCACGCAAATTGCCGTGGCCCGGCAGATGGTGC
>NZ_JBFULH010001124.1:0-973 GCF_056400445.1 Pseudomonas sp. P5_B2
AAGGGGTGCAAATGAGCGTCAATGCCGTTGTTTGCGCACGGTTTGCCTGTGTATGTGCGTCGCCAGCTTGACCCGGTACGGCCATGAATAGCATATTCATTTGATTACGAAAAATTCCATTTTGATGCTTTTCGATAACATAAAGGTTATGACATGACGCCTCGCCGCCTACGTCAGTTCTTGGCATTGATTGAACACGCACACTTCGGTCGGGCAGCAAAAGCGCTGGGGGTTTCCCAGCCGGCATTGAGCAAAAGCATCCAGGCGCTGGAGAGCGAACTCGGGGTTACGCTGTTTGACCGACGCACGGAAGGCGTCGTGTTGACAGCGTTTGGACAGCTGCTTCGCGAGAAAAGCCAGCGCTTGTTGATGGCCGAGGAAGACCTGCGGCGTGACATCGCCTTGCTGGCAGGAGGCGATATCGGCGCACTGAAGGTGGCGTTGGGTCCCTATCCAAGCGTCACCAGCGGCTACGCCAGCATCGCGCGAATGCACGCCCGCTATCCGCACATCAAGGTCACTGCCCATGTCGCCGGATGGCGTGAGGTCGCCCATCAGGTCGCCACAGGGGTAGTGGATCTGGGGATTGCCGAAATCAGCACGTTACTCGGCAGGGAGGAGTTCACCTGTGAGCTGGTGGGTGAACATGTAGGGCGCCTGTTTTGCCGCCCCRGTCATCCGCTGCTGTCAAAACGTCGTTCACTGACGTTGGCGCAAACACTCGACTATCCGTGGGTGGCGTCGCGCCTCCCACTGCGGCTGGCCAACCATTTGCTCCCGGCAACGTTGGGTTGTGCTGGCGCTTATGATGCGCTGACGGGGGATTTTGTACCGGCGATCGAAATAGACGTGCCGATGCAAATCGTCAAGTTCGTCGAGTCCAGTAATGCGCTGGCCATGGGGAATTTATCGACGTTTGAGCAGGAAATCCTGGCTGGTGAACTCGTACCGTTACCCATCCATGACCTCGCAC
>NZ_JBFULH010001125.1:0-973 GCF_056400445.1 Pseudomonas sp. P5_B2
GGGCTGACCAACTTTATCAAACGGCCATCGATTGAAAATGCGCCAAGCGGCATCGCCGGAGATGATCGTAGGCACGCTCGGAAGAAATCACAGAGGCTGAGGAGGTTGGGCTGGCAAGCCTGATGAGAGGTAAGATAGGCCGCCAAGACTGGTTCAGGCGGCCTGCCTTGCTGTGAGATGTTACGCCTTCAGGAACTCAATCAGATCATGTTTGAGCTTGGAGCATTCGCTGTTCTGCAAGGCGAAGCGGAAGAGGTCAGTCTTGTCCGTAATGGACGAAAGTTCGACTGCTTCAATGGCTACCACTTCCTGAGAGTCGGCTACGTAGTTCCTGCCGTTTACTGTCAAGGCTTCCTGGATCATGTCGCCTTCAAACTCTTGAAAGAACGTGAGGGGGAAGGGCAGCCCAGTGAGCAGTCCGCGTTCCTTGAAAAAGAATTGCAAGTCGAGTTTTTTCGGGTTGATCTCGGAATGCTTCGCTTCGAGGATGCCGATGAACTCGGTGCCATGCTGGAGTCCTTTCAAAACCACGTAGTCGCAAGTCCTGGGACGAGGATGGATCACCTTGGTGGTTTCTCCCATTGCGAATTCGCCCAGCTCTGCTGCGAGCATGTCGTAGGCCTCGTTTACCTTCTCGTTGTAGCGACCTACCTCGTTGAAGAAGCTATCGATTGCACTCAACTGAAATTCACCTTGGCCAGACTCGGCCAAGAGGTTGGCGAAGGCCCGCTCAGACCCGACGCACCACGCGTAGACGTATTTTTGCGCATCTTCAAATGACATGTCATGGAACTGCACTAGGGCGTCGGCATAGACCTGCATGAGCGACCCCATTCTGTAAGGAGGCAGGGGCTGCAAAATTTTCTGCTGATTAGCTGGATCCCAGAAATCGGGGCTTATCATCCTGAGGGTGAGGTAGCTCGCCATGAAGCAGAACCCGACCGTTTTTAGATCAGTGGCATAAAACTCGTGC
>NZ_JBFULH010001126.1:0-972 GCF_056400445.1 Pseudomonas sp. P5_B2
CAGCCTCAGCATCATCAAATCGTTTGGCAGCGATCGGGTTTCAGAGAGCCAGATCAACGGTATCAAGGACTCACAAACTCGGCTTGAATAGCAGCCGAAAACTTTTCAATCAGCGGTATCAAGCTTTCTCGCTTCTCCAGTTGATACAGGTTCACCAGTACCGTGACCGTCCCGCACCATCCATTGAGGAAGTCAAACTCATCATTCTCGCGTGGAAAGTCGGCGAGTTTGAGCAACAGGTCATTGATGGTTGCGCGATGGATATCCCGCCCGATGACCTGCTGGTGATTGACCAGAACATAAAGGTAAGACGCCAGGCCAAAGTAGGCGCTGACCGCCATGTCACTATCGAAATGCTCATGGGAAGTCGCTATAGAGTCGACGATTCGATCAGCCATATCCAAGTGTTCTGGCTGGCCGCTGACTCGAAAAAGACTCATATAAAAAACAGCCAGCCCACCCATGCCGTTATAAAGGCTGTTACTCATGGGCGAGAGATAGTTGCGTCGAGTGGTCGGATGGGTATTCAGGAAAGACCACCCAACCTCCCTGCCTTCGCCTTTAATACTCAACCGTTCGATCACTGCCGTGATTCTAAGCGCACCTGCGAGGTAGTCCGATTCCCCCATAGCTGGCACATTTTTGCGGTAATGCCGCCTATTCAAGGGCAAGTCCGTATTACCCGAAGGGAACAGGCACTCGCGCAGGATGAGTGTCTGAAAAGCCTTGTCCTTGACAGACAGATCACTCAGCTTTCGTTGGCAACTTTCAAGAGGGCTCTCGATGTCGAGTTCTGCCACGAACCCGCCATGACTGCTGAATATACGATTGCTGCCGATGGGCATGGAGAAGCTAGGGATATTTGCCCGCTGCAGATCGACCGCCTCGTGAGCGGGAACATGCTTGCCAATCAACGTTTCATTTGACTCCGACCACAACGTGGCCAGCAGCAACTGGCGCTGGAGCATGCAC
>NZ_JBFULH010001127.1:0-971 GCF_056400445.1 Pseudomonas sp. P5_B2
GCTTTCAGCACCTCATAAAAAAGCCAGCACAATCAGAATTCCAGGAGCTTTCACCATGTCGTCGATTCGTCATTTCGCTTTGGCCGCCCTGGCCAGTGCACTGTTTGCGGGTTCCGCGGTTGCCAAGGATTACGAACTGCTCAATGTGTCATACGACCCGACGCGTGAGCTGTACCAGGATTACAACGCGGAGTTCATCAAGCTCTGGCAGAAGGATCACGCCGGCGACAACGTAAAAATCCAGCAGTCCCACGGTGGATCAGGCAAACAGGCCCGCGCGGTGATTGACGGTCTGCGCGCGGACGTCGTGACTCTGGCTCTGGCCGGTGACATCGACGAAATCGCCAAGCTCGGCAAGACCCTGCCGGCTGACTGGCAGACACGTCTACCGGATGCGAGTACGCCTTACACCTCGACCATCGTGTTCCTGGTACGCAAGGGCAACCCTAAAGGCATCAAGGACTGGGGTGATCTGATCAAGAACGATGTCGCGGTTATCACCCCAAACCCGAAGACCTCCGGCGGCGCCCGCTGGAATTTCCTCGCGGCGTGGGCTTATGGCCTGAAAGCCAACGGCGGTGACGAAGCCAAGGCCAAACAATACGTACAAACCCTCTTCAAGCACGTGCCAGTGCTGGACACCGGTGCTCGCGGTTCGACCATTACCTTCGTCAACAACGGTCAGGGTGACGTGTTGCTGGCCTGGGAAAACGAAGCCTTCCTGGCGCTGAAAGAAGACGGCGGTGCCGACAAGTTCGAAATCGTCGTACCTTCGCTGTCGATCCTTGCCGAGCCACCGGTGGCCGTGGTCGACAAGAACGCCGAGAAAAAGGGTAACGAGCAGATCGCCGATGCGTATCTCAAATACCTGTACAGCCCGGCCGGCCAGGAAATTGCGGCGAAAAACTTCTATCGTCCACGTGACAAGGTGGTTGCCGCGAAGTACGCCAAGCAGTTCCCGACCCTGGACC
>NZ_JBFULH010001128.1:0-968 GCF_056400445.1 Pseudomonas sp. P5_B2
ACAGTAGCTTGGCGGCGCGTAAGGAGCTCGCTGCTGAGTTGCACTACACAGGCTCCACTGACGATTCGGCGGCAATGAACATCTGGCTCCATTCGGCCGTCATGAAAAAACTCGCGGAAAATGGCGGGAAAGTTCCTGCAGATTTACTGGATTAGGATTGCCTTACTCAGTAAAAATCATTTGCCGGGTGCGTAGCGTGGTTTGCGGTCGGACAATCCTGGGGACAACGGTACGCACCTCCCAACGCTGTAAGCATTGAACGCCCCTGCATATTCGGCAATGCGCCTTGATACTTCAAATGCCGTTAGCGCCAAACAAATGATTCAGTGACGTGCTTAGTAGCTAAGGCTATACGTTGCCGACAAACGAAAGAATAAACAGGACGATCACAACTGCCCCGACGATGTAGATAATATTGCCGCATTGCAAGGGTACTGAGTGAGCCGCTATGGAGCGATCGGTACATGCACTTTTGTAAAGCGCTATGCACAACAACGTGCACCAGTCGGAAGCGGCGCAATGGACTTTCGCCTCCATTCGCTCAAACGTCTCGATTTGTAACCCTTACAATTGGCCTTCTGCTGTCGACTGGCACAAAGGCTGCAACGTTCAAATCAGGTACACCTTGAACGTTTGGACTGCCCCCTCGGTCAACGACGATCGATTAGCCGGACAGGTCATGGGTAACATGGGTGTATCAGGCCGGAAAATCCGGCTTTAACAGAGCAAAAGAACAGGCAAAGGCGCCTGGAACCGAACGGTTTCAGGCTTTTTTTTGCTTTTTTTTAACCGTCATTAGCTTTGGAGGCGTGTATGAAAACAGCCGCACAATTGCTGAAACTGAAGGTCATGAAAAACCAGCAGGTGCATAGCATCGCGCCAGATCAGATGGTGCTTGAAGCGCTGAAGATGATGGCGGAAAAGAATGTGGGTGCTCTACCTGTAATAGAAGACGGGCAGGTGGCTGT
>NZ_JBFULH010001129.1:0-967 GCF_056400445.1 Pseudomonas sp. P5_B2
CAATTGGCAGAGCGACGGTCTCCAAAACCGTAGGTTGGGGGTTCGATTCCCTCCTGACCTGCCAGATTCACTTGGTGTGTCTGGCTTTCTTTTCACAGGATCTTCATAGATGACTCCTAAAGCTGAAGCTCAAGGCTCTCGCTTCGATCTGCTCAAGTGGCTAGTAGTAGTCGCTTTAGTGGTTGTTGGCGTTGTTGGCAATCAGTATTACTCTGCTTCGCCGATCCTGTACCGCGTACTTGCATTGYTCGTCATTGCTGCTGTAGCTGCCTTTGTAGGCCTGCAGACAGTCAAGGGCAAGTCTTTCTTTGTACTGGTTAAGGAAGCTCGCACCGAGATTCGTAAAGTCGTATGGCCAACTCGCCAAGAAACCACGCAGACCACGTTGATTGTTGTGGCTGTTGTTCTGGTTATGGCGTTGCTGTTGTGGGGGCTTGATTCCCTCCTCGGCTGGCTTGTTTCCTTGATTGTCGGCTAAGGGTGTCCCGTGGCTAAGCGTTGGTACGTTGTGCATGCTTACTCCGGTTACGAGAAGCATGTCATGCGCTCGTTGGTAGAGCGCGTAAAGCTGGCTGGCATGGAAGATGGCTTTGGCGAAATTCTGGTTCCCACTGAAGAAGTGGTTGAAATGCGTAATGGCCAGAAGCGCAAAAGCGAACGTAAGTTCTTCCCAGGTTATGTGCTGGTACAGATGGATATGAACGAGGGTACTTGGCACTTGGTCAAGGATACTCCTCGGGTGATGGGTTTCATTGGCGGTACCGCCGATAAGCCAGCACCAATCACAGATAAAGAAGCAGAAGCAATTCTGCGTCGCGTTGCTGATGGTAGCGACAAGCCGAAGCCGAAGACGTTGTTCGAGCCAGGTGAGTCGGTACGGGTCAATGACGGGCCGTTTGCCGATTTCACTGGCACGGTTGAAGAAGTTAATTACGAAAAGAGCCGGATCCAAGTGGCTGTGCTCATT
>NZ_JBFULH010001130.1:0-966 GCF_056400445.1 Pseudomonas sp. P5_B2
GGCGCCTATCCGGGCGAGGCCATCAGCAAGGAAGATCTGTTCTATTACGTTTACGGTATCCTGCATTCACCGGATTACCGTGAACGTTACGCCGATAACCTGAGCAAGGAGCTTCCACGCATTCCGGCAGTAAAGAAATCAGCCGACTTTTGGGCCTTTAGCAAAGCAGGCCGCGCACTGGCCAATCTTCATCTGAACTACGAAGCCGTCGAGCCGTACCCGCTGACCATCGAAGCCAAGGGCGCTTTGACAGATGCCGATTACCGCGTGGAGAAGATGAAGTTCGCCAAGAAGGGCGATAAGACCACAGTCATCTACAACCACCGCGTCACCCTCAAGGGTATCCCCGAGGCGGCCTGGGATTACGTGGTAAACGGCAAGGCCGCACTGGACTGGGTGATGGAGCGCCAAGCTGTGCGTATTGACAAGGCCAGTGGCATCGTCAACGACGCCAACGACTGGGCCATCGAAACCATGAACAACCCCAAGTACTCGCTGGAGCTGTTTCAGAGCGTGGTCACGGTGAGCATGGAAACCATGAAAATTGTGAAATCCCTCCCCCCCGTCGACATCTGATTCGCATGTGTCACCGACCATTAGATATGGCTGGTGACATTTCTTCAGGTTGAAAACATTCTCCCTGTTCTGTAGAACTGTCATTGCTGGGTGTTACCGCCCAGGTGCTCTTTAAACATGGTTATGAATCGGGCTTGCAGTTGGTGGTCGGGAAACTGACCAGCTTTGGTGTTCTCCAGAGCTACCTTCGCCCCACAACTGTCGTCACCCCGATGTGCTCAGCGCTGAGGGTCACGTGGCAATCGTCACGTGGTTATCAGCGTTGCACCATCGGTTAAGCGACAGGAATGCGGCGGACGGCTTATCAAGGAATTGATAAGCAGAACTGTGGTTTGTAGCGGCATCTTCAAAGTTCCATTCGGCCCGGAATGCTTGGCGGCGGGGCAATTA
>NZ_JBFULH010001131.1:0-959 GCF_056400445.1 Pseudomonas sp. P5_B2
AGCAAATATTCAACGTAATCCCCTTTCAGCACCGGGTACGCTGTCGATGTCGCCCCAGAAAATGCCTGGTTCCTCTTCGCCGTCAGTTCGCTGACTTGCGCCCTGTGCGATCCCGTTCCAATAAACAGAAAGTAACCCGGTGTATCTGGTCGAGGATTGATCGCATCGCGAGCTGCTTTTAGTGCCAGAAGCAGCTGATTACCATCGTCGGATGAAATGGCGTGCTGCACTTCGTCGATGATCAGCACCAAGTCGGTTTTCGCTTGATCAACAACCCCTGTCAGCGCCTGCGCCAGCGTTGGCCCACCTGAAGTCCCGATGCTGTCGAGTTTGAAACCAAATTTGAATCCTGCAGCGCCCACATCAGCACCACTGACACGCTTGAGCACTTCGAGCAAACCGGAGCCTGGTGTTTGGAGCTCCTGCAGGGTTTTACGGATGGCGTCATGCACCAGTGTCGCTGGATTGGCCAGCGTGTCACTCCATAGGTCGACGTAAATGACCAGAGCACCCGCCTCTTCCAGAGCAGGGATGAGATCGCTCCTCAGGAATGTTGTTTTACCGGTCCTGCGCAGGCCGGATAAAAACAGACCTGAGCGCAAACCTTCATCGAGAACGCCCGGATTGAGAAGCTGGTTCGCCATTTCTGCGGCCAATTCAGGGCGCTGAAAAATGCTGCTCATGCAATTACCTCTTTTTATGGATACGCCATAATTATTGGCCAGCCATAATTTACCATAAAGTCCGGAGTCCGGCCTGGAGCCGGGTTGATCGATGTTTCGGGGGTTATTTTGAGCGCAGAAGGGACGCTTTCTGATAGTCGTTTGGGCGATTGATGGTTTTGGATGAAAAATCATTTGTCTACTGTCTGCGCGATAAAACTCATTACACCAAGTAACTAATGATGTTCCCGCCCCCACCTTTATCACCTCCAGCTAACTCCCTACATTGAGCTCCAT
>NZ_JBFULH010001132.1:0-959 GCF_056400445.1 Pseudomonas sp. P5_B2
GTCATGAATTGGTGATACTGCAAGAAACCTGCCCGAGTGGTCAGTTAAAGGATAGAAGGCGCGCTAATCTCATGGTACGGGGGCAAATTCGCTGCAAAATCCAGACTTGCGGGCATCGAGGCAAATAGGTTGTTTTTTATTGTGTACAATTTTTTTGAAAAGTGTCTTAATCAGTCGCTCGCCGCAGTGATTCGTGCTCCGAATCGGTGCGGTCTCCTTTTTAACTGACTTCGGGAGGCGCGAGGCCTGACTGCTTTTCGCAGGCAGGCGCGCAGAATCTATGGGACGTTTGACTACACACGTTTTGGACGCTGCACACGGTTGCCCGGGCAGCTCGATCAAGGTCGAGTTGTACCGTGTTGAAGGTTCGCACCTGGAATTGGTCGCCAGCGCGACAACCAACAGCGATGGCCGTGTCGATGCACCGCTGCTGCAAGGCGATGACTACCGTACCGGGGTCTATCAGGTTCAGTTCCATGCAGGCGACTACTACCGCGCCCGTGGCGTTCAGTTGCCGGAGCCTGCGTTTCTGGATGTGGTGGTGCTGCGTTTCGGCATCTCTGCGGAACAGGATCACTACCATGTGCCGTTGCTGATTTCGCCATATAGCTATTCCACCTACCGCGGCAGCTGATCCCCCAAGCAGCTGCCTCAACCTTGAAGCGACTGCGCATATAGCTTCTTTGGTCTTTCGCCCGCTCACACTGCGGGCTTTTTTTCGTCTTTAGAAATGTGTTATCTGGTGTGACGCCATCGCGAGCAGGCTCATTCCCACAGGGGTTTTGTAATCGACACAAATCCAATGTGGGCTTGCTCGCGAAGCTTTTGCTTTTAGCGGCTCAAAAGGGATGCAGCCCCAGCCCCACCAAACAACCCTGCACTGATCCGGTTAAACCAGCTCTGTCCCTTGCCACTGCGCAGATATCGAGCCGCCCCATGCGCACCCAGCCCATAAGCCA
>NZ_JBFULH010001133.1:0-958 GCF_056400445.1 Pseudomonas sp. P5_B2
TATTGATCCGGGTGCCGAAAACCCTGGCATTGTTGGAAGAACAGCTTATTCGCCTGCAAGGCCAGTTGGCGCCGGGCGCGCAGGTAATTGCTGCGGCGATGATCAAACATCTGCCACGTGCGGCCGGTGATCTGCTTGAACGCTACATCGGCCTGGTGCAAGCCTCTTTGGCGGTGAAAAAGGCTCGGTTATTGATCGCCACACCAGAGGCAAAAGCCCCTGTCGTGTCCCCCTACCCTTCGCGTTACCAACTCGATGAACCGGCTATTGAATTGCTGAACCACGCCAATGTGTTTTGCCGCGAAGGACTGGACATCGGCACCCGGGCCTTTCTGCCGCACCTGCCAAAAAACCTTGGCACTGCGCGAGTCGCGGACCTCGGTTGCGGTAACGGCGTGTTGGCCATCGCCAGTGCACTGCAAAACCCGGAGGCCCAGTACACGCTGGTGGACGAGTCGTTCATGGCCGTGCAATCGGCCATCGAAAACTGGCGCGCGGCACTCGGTGACAGAGAAGTCATCGTGCGGGCCGGCGATGGCCTCGCGGGGCAGGAATCTCAATCCCTGGACGTGGTGTTGTGCAATCCGCCGTTCCATCAGCAACAAGTCGTCGGCGACTTCCTCGCCTGGCGCATGTTCCAGCAGGCCCGGGAAGCATTGGTGGTGGGCGGTGCGCTGTATATCGTCGGCAACCGTCACCTGGGTTACCACAGCAAGCTCGCCCGACTGTTCCGTGGCGTAGAACAAGTGGCTGCCACGCCAAAATTCGTGATTCTCAAAGCTCGTAAATAAGTACTGAAAAAAAAACCCTCCGCGCAGGAGGGCTGTAAATCCGTGCCTTCAGGGCAACGGGAGGGGATCTTCAGTGTGTGGTCAGACCGGCTGCATTCATGAACATGCGCATCAGGCTGGCCACGATAAACAGCGCCCCCACGCTGCCGGCCCAGATCAGGGCCAGC
>NZ_JBFULH010001134.1:0-957 GCF_056400445.1 Pseudomonas sp. P5_B2
CGCGCAAGGATCGGCAGCTGATGTTGTGCCGCTTCAATCAGCGGTAATCCAAAGCCTTCACCTTGAGAAGCGGCCAGCAAGCATGACGCCGCCGAATAGACTTTTTCCAGATACTCATCGCTGATGCCGTCAAGCCAAAACAGACGCTTGTTTAATTGTGGATGGTTGCGCAAGCGCGTGCACAATGTGTCGACCATCCAGCCTTGTTTGCCCACAAGAACCAGATTGACCTGCTCGCCTTGGGCCCATAGCAGATCAAAGGCTGCAAGGGTTTGGGCATTCCCCTTGCGCGGTTCAATGGTGCCCACCGACAAGAAACTCGGGGCGCTACGCAGGCATTCGAGTACCTCATTGGCGCCTTGGGCCAAACCGTTTGAAGGCATCGAAGCGGCCAAATCAGCGCCTAGATGGAACCAGCTCGTCTGCAAGGGAGAGGGCGACAAGCGCGGTGCGCCATGGGCGGCAACCCAGTGCTGCAGATCAGCAGTCACCGAGGCAGAGATACATAGCGCTGCATCGGCCTTGGAAACCTCGTATAGCCAAGCGGCATGAGCATCCTTAGTGCCGGCGGGAAAGTGCTCCTCGAACTGGATCGGGATCAGGTCATAGACTACGAAAGAAGTCTTCACCCCACGTTCGCGCATACGGGTGAATACCCCGTATTTGCTCCCCTCAACAATAATCGAACTGGAGAAGTCCAAGCCAAGGAATTGATCGCCAGGTTGCATATCCAAAGGCTCATCGACTAACCATCCGGTCGGGCAGCCCATCAACGAAAGCATGAAATTGCGCGCATAGCGCCAATGCCAAACACCCCCGCTATCGCTCAAAAACACCGGTTCAAACAGATAACCAGTAGGCGGCGATTCAATCAGCGCCAGTAGCAACGCCCTGACCACACGCTGAATACCGGTGCRTAGTTCAACCCGGATCATGGCAGAGACGTCAACATATATG
>NZ_JBFULH010001135.1:0-956 GCF_056400445.1 Pseudomonas sp. P5_B2
GCGCACCTCCCAGCGTCGAGGCCGTACCCAACCAATTTCCCGAAACCGACTGTCCGGAACCACTGGCAACACCGGGTTCGTTCCGTCGATCCCTGAACATTGTAAAAATCGGGGGGATACCCGACTCAGCCGGGAAGACGGTAATAAACCCACCAAAGCTGTACAAATCCAGCTCTGGAAGTTCATCGAGCCTTCCTTCCAGGGCGGTTAGGGTCGTGCCGTCATAAACGGCAATATTCCGCTCGCTTGCGGGGAGGGTGGTTGATGCGTTGTTCGGCTTGACGATAGGTGTCCAGGTCATGCCGATGGACGGGGCATCCGGGTTGTAAGTCCTGTACGCATTAACGGCTGGATCGAAAGTGGCGAGTCGCACTGGGACATTGCCAGGTACCGTTGTGTCGTTTATGGCCGCGACAAAGAACTCGGTTATGTTCCCCACTGATCTGGAGCCGATCGCTACCGGTAGCCTGACTTCTCCATCGACCAAGGCAATTGCATACAAGTCGTCAAGATTGCCCTGTGCGAGATCCGAGAGCGGGATGCTCAAGGCATGGAGCTCGTTGGGCTGGTACTCCGAAAGCGCGAGGCTCCAGGCATGGAAGTCGTCGGGGACAAGATCCGAAAGCGGGGTGTTCAGTTGACGGCTTTCACCGTCAGCCAGCGGCGAAGGAAACAGAAGCGCCGCAAATCCGACTAGTACAGCGCTTGCCGCTGCGGTGCTCGCTGTTGTAACTGCGGCAACGGCAGTGTGCAGTGCGGACCTGACGGCTTGGGTTGTCGCTACACCAATGGCGAGACGACCCTCTGCCAAGGTGAATACCGGACCCGCTGCGGCTGACCGGCCTGATACGGGAAACGGCCGACTGGCTTTGGCGGCTTCCCACGCTTCGAACATCGCAACCATCGCTCTGAATCGTTCGAGCTCTTGCGCATGTTTTTTGGCTTCGGCCTCCTTC
>NZ_JBFULH010001136.1:0-956 GCF_056400445.1 Pseudomonas sp. P5_B2
CCGTGATTGAGGCAGCCGTAATCGGAAAACCCGACCCGCAGCGTACAGAGTTGATTAAGGCCTTCGTGGTACTAAACAAGCAATATCTACCAAGCCCGGAACTAGCCGAAACATTGAGGTTACATGTCCGCCAGCGCCTCGCGGCTCATGCCTACCCCCGGGAAATCGAGTTCGTCAATGAATTGCCGAAAACACCTAGCGGCAAACTGCAACGTTTCATCCTACGCAATCAGGAGATTGCTAAGCAGCAAGTTTGATGCTTAAGAGTCGGGAACGCACGAAAGTTCTAAATCAACTATTCGACGACTTTGATGACTCATCATTTATGTATTTGATGATCTTGAAGCAATCTTTGGATGCTTGTGGGAGCATGACGCCTTAATGCACTACGCATACAGGCAGTAGTTTACTAAGTCCGAGTTGCGCTGTGCAGAGAACGCCAAATTTTCATGCTGTAGACTGCCAACTCGGAGGCTCTTCTCACGAAGTGGCCTGATACCGAAATCCCCACTGGATGTGCACTTCATAAATACAACAATACTGAAGGATACATAATATGCAGACAGTTAACGTGTACGCGCTCGCCAGCAATTCAAAGTTCAACCGATTTCACCGACTCATACTTTTTTGGTGCATGCTAATACTTGTGATCGATGGTTACGATCTCGCCATCGGTGGAGCGGCCCTTCCCGCTATTATGCAAGATATGCAGATTGCCCCCACTAGCGCAGGAATCATGGCGGGTTCCGCCCTATTCGGCACGATGCTTGGAGCGATCTTCCTTGGAACACTTGCCGACCGTATCGGTCGTCCGAAAATGGTTGCTATGTGCGTCGCACTGTTCAGCCTTTTCACAGCCGGTGCGGGTTTCACTAACGACCCTGTCAGTTTCAGCATCATGCGCTTCATCGCCGGCTTGGGTATTGGCGGCGTATTGCCTGTGTGCACCGCTCAAA
>NZ_JBFULH010001137.1:0-955 GCF_056400445.1 Pseudomonas sp. P5_B2
GTAATAATCCAGCGCTCGCTGTGCGGCTGCGTTGCCTTTTGGCGAGGTCAGGGAGGTATCGATTTGCATATCTGGCAGGTCATTGCTGGGTAACGTCATGACGATGGCAAGCTCCGTGATAGATTCAGATCCGTGAATCCATCCTAGTACGAACTGTATTTGTGACTGGAATTTAAATACTACAAGTTGTGTTTTGTTGGTCGGAGTACCCCACGTATCGTGCCGCACATGGATAAATGGATTGAGTTAGTCAAAGCCAAGATGAGTGATCTCAAAGTCACTCAGGAAGTACTCGCCGACCGCCTCGGGATGTCCCAGGGTGGCGTGGGTCACTGGCTGAATAAGCGCCGTCAGCCGAGCATCGAAGACATGAATCGTGTCTTGCGCGCGCTCGGGATGGATTTTCTGGAAGTGGCGACGGTGATTCGCGAGCGCCTGGTCTTGCAGGACGACGAGCCTTGTCTGGCGCACAAGTACAACCCGTACTTCCGCTACCCGGTCAGTGACTGGCGAGAGCCCGCACAAGTGCGTGACGGTGAGTTATCGGTCTACGGCAAACCGCGTTTCGAGCTGACCGATTACCACGCGCAGGGCGCGGCGTTCTGGCTGGTGGTGGTGGGAGATGCGATGACCGCACCCACGGGCATCAGCATCGCCGAGGGCATGATGATTCTGGTGGATCCGGCGATTGTGCCGGAGCCTGGAAAACTGGTAATCGCGCAGTGGTCGGACAGTACCGAGGCGACCTTTCGCAAACTGATCGAAGAGGGCGGGCAGCGTTACCTGGTCCCGCTCAATCCGACGTATCCGAAGGCCCTTTACACCGATGAATGTCGAATTCTCGGCGTAGTGGTTCAGGCAACGGCCAAATTCTAATCAGATCGGTCCTCGTAATACGTAGGACCGATCTTCATTTTCACGCTTCTTCCAGCTCTACCAACGCACTGCCTTCGCT
>NZ_JBFULH010001138.1:0-954 GCF_056400445.1 Pseudomonas sp. P5_B2
TCCATCGCCTGGGCAGTCGGCATGGAAGCCGCCAGGATGGCCGAAGCCAGCAAGGTGTAACGCGAAACCGTGAAACCTTGACTCTTATTGTTGTGCATTGCGATGTTTCTCCGCCTTTTTGTATTTGTTTTTAAGCGCAGCAGCCCCCACGCATTCCCTTGTACCAGGGACTTACGCTTCTCAGGAGTGAGGGCAAATGCCGGTTGGCTTACAGCCAGTCGGCGCCTGAACTATCGGTCCAATTCCAGGATGAGCGCTTCCGCTTCTGGCCAGTGGCCAAATCCTGCCGCTGGATTGAGATGGCCTACTGCGCCAAAATTGCGCAGTTCGGCACCCCAGCCTTGAGCCATGCGAGTGACGGCGTCCAGACTGGCAAGGTGATCATTGGTGCTGCCGGCCACCAGGCTTGGGAACGGCAACAGACCTTGGGGTAGCGGATCCCAGCCATGGGCCCGCAGAGATTCAGAAGTGGGGTAGCCTTGCGGCCAGGTAGCGTCGAGGTCTGGTGGCGCGGCCAGCAGAGCGCCCTTGATCGGACGACTGTGCAATGCTGCCCAGTGCGCGACCATCAGAACACCGGCACTGTGGGCGACCAGGATCACCGGCCCTTCGATTTGCTCCAGTTCGTGCTGGATCGCACGAACCCRTGCGGCGCAGTCGAGCTTGTCGGTTTCAAGCGGCGGGACGCTACGTACTTTGCAGAGTCGGGCTTCAAGCAATGTCTGCCAATGCTCGGCCACATGCTCACGCAAGCCCGGCACGATCAAAACGGTTGCGACAGTATTCAGTTTGTCCACGTCAGCACCTACACTTTCTCGATGACTCGACTGACTCGTTGGTCAGAGATTTTTGTTGTGCTGACATTAAAGTTCCACCACTCCGGGCGCTTTTCATTGGACGTCAGCCACTTTTCTTTTCATGACAAATTTCACTGGGCCGACATGAGGTGCCCGC
>NZ_JBFULH010001139.1:0-953 GCF_056400445.1 Pseudomonas sp. P5_B2
GGTTTGGGGTGACGGGCGAGCGGGGTACCATCGATAGGCACGAACGGCACTACGAACGGATACACCCCGACACTCGCTAAGCGTTCGCTCATTTGCGCAATGGCGTCCTCGCTGTCGCCGAGCCCCGCCAGGATGTAAGTACTGACCTGACCGCGACCGAACACCTGAACAGCAGCATCGAAGGCGCTGAAGTAACGCTCCAAGGGCACCTCCGCCTTACCGGGCATGATGCGTTGACGTACAGCATCGGTGACCGCTTCAAGGTGCATGCCCAAAGAAACCACTCCGCTGTCTTTAAGTCGCTGGAACCAGGCATCGTCGTCTGGCGGCTCGCATTGCGCCTGGATGGGCAGGTCAACGGCGGCTGTTACCGCTGCGGCGGATTCACACAAGATCGCTGCCCCTCGGTCACTGGTTTGCGGGGTGCCGGTGGTCATCACCATGTGTTTTACGTTGTCCAGTTCCACCGCTGCCTTCGCCACTTCCGCCAGTTGCGCAGGGCGCTTTCGGGCGATGGTCTTGCCATTGATCAGGGACTGGCTGATGGCGCAAAACTGACAAGATGTGGCCGCTTCATTCATGCGAATGCAATGTTGCAGGATGGTGGTGGCCAAGACGTCCTTGCTGTGCAACGTGGCGATTTTCCAGTAAGGGGTGCCGTCCTCGGTTTGAAGCCCATAAAACCTCGGCACGCCGGGGAGCTGAACTTGGCCGACCTGCAAACCCTCACGGAAAATCAGGGCCTGGGCACCGCTGGCGTCTGGAATTGCGGAGTAGGGCGAGTCAAGCGATGCTCTGTTCAGCATCGGCACCATGGCGGTGTGTTCACCCAGGCTCAGTGCCTTGTGATCGGATGGCCCGGCTCCGCCTTTGCGGGACAAACCATCGGCGCCATCCCAGCGGACGCCATGGCATTGCAGTTCGGCGAGAAGGTCAGAATTCAGGTTCTTGAC
>NZ_JBFULH010001140.1:0-953 GCF_056400445.1 Pseudomonas sp. P5_B2
CCTCAGCACCGAGCGGCGTGAGCTTGTTGTGCGGTGGATCAGCACCGTCGGCAACTACGACTACATCGTCGATTGGGTCTTCCAGCAAAACGGCACCATTGGCATCGATGCCGGCGCCACCGGTATCGAAGCGGTCAAGGGCGTGCAGTCCAAAACCATGCGCGACGCCACGGCCAAGGAAGACACGCGCTACGGCACCCTGCTGGACCACAACATCGTCGGCACCACCCACCAGCACATCTACAACTTCCGCCTGGACATGGACGTGGACGGTGAAAACAACTCGCTGGTTGAAGTGAACCCGGTGCTGCTGCCAAACGACCGTGGCGGCCCGCGTACCAGCACCATGCAGACCGAGCACAACGTGGTCAGCACCGAGCAGCAGGGCGCGCAGAAATTCGACCCTTCGACCGTTCGCCTGATGACCAACTTCAGCAAGGAAAACAAAGTCGGCAACCCGGTTTCCTATCAGATGATTCCGTATGCCGGCGGCACGCATCCAGTGGCCAAGGGCGCCAACTTTGGCAAGGATGAATGGCTCTACCACCGCCTCAGCTTCATGGACAAGCAACTGTGGGTGACGCGCTATAACACGGAAGAAAAGTATCCGGAAGGCAAATTCCCGAACCGTTCGGACAAAGACACCGGGCTTGGGCAGTTCACTGCGGATAACCAGTCGATTGAAAACACCGACGACGTGGTCTGGCTGACCACCGGCACCACGCACATTGCGCGGGCCGAGGAATGGCCAATCATGCCAACCGAATGGGTGCATGTGCTGTTGAAGCCGTGGAACTTCTTTGATGAGACGCCGACGTTGAACCTCAGCGTCCCGCAGTAAACACACACAAAAACCTGTGGGAGTGGGCTTGCCCGCGAAGGCGTCATCTCAGGCAACATATGTACTGAGACGAACATAGCCTTCGCGAGCAAGCCCGCTCCCACACTTGATC
>NZ_JBFULH010001141.1:0-952 GCF_056400445.1 Pseudomonas sp. P5_B2
CGCATGCGCTCCTTGATGAACGCGTGCCCGGTTTTGCTTTGAACGGCAATCCCGCCCGCCTGCTCAACCTGTTCGATAGTGTTCCAGGTCAAGCGCGGGTCGTGGATGATCTTACTGCCGGGGTGTAGCTTGAGCAGCATTTCAGCCAGCAGGCCGACAAGGTAATAGCCCTCAATGAACCGACCATCGGCATCGAAGAAGAAGCAGCGATCGAAGTCACCGTCCCAGGCCAGGCCCATGTCGCACTGATGAGCTAGCAGCGCTTGGCGCGTCAGCTCACGGTTCTCGGGCAGCAGTGGATTGGGTACGCCGTTCGGAAAGTGACCATCAGGCAATTCGTTGATGAATACCCATTGCAGCGGCAGCCGCGCAGCCAGCGCCTGCAGCACGGGCCCGGCAGCGCCGTTGCCCGGATCCGCTAGAATCTTGAGGGGTTTTAATGCGCTGACGTCGACGTAAGTGAGCAAATGGTCGATGTAGGCAGTCTTGTCGAGCGCTTGGCGAACCGCGCCTTTTTCTGCCGCGACGGTGCCCAGGTCACCCTGATCGACACGCTGGCGAATGGCGTCGAGGCCAGTGTCGCCGCTGATAGGGCGAGACTCGGCCTTGACGAGTTTCATGCCGTTGTAGCCTTTGGGGTTGTGGCTGGCAGTGATCATCACGCCACCATCAACCTTGTAGTGACTGGTGGCGAAATAGACTTCTTCGGTGCCGCACAACCCAATGTCGATTACATCGGCACCCGCCTCGTTAATCCCCCGCATCAGCGCTGCCGCCAGGGGTGGGCTTTCAAGCCTCATGTCCTGGCCGACCACGAAGGTTTTGCCTTGCAGTTCGGCAACGAGCGCGCGGCCTATGCGGTAAGCGATTTCTTCGTTGAGTTGAGCGGGAACCTGGCCACGAATGTCATAGGCCTTGAAGCATTGAGTCACGATAGGAGGATACATACTAC
>NZ_JBFULH010001142.1:0-950 GCF_056400445.1 Pseudomonas sp. P5_B2
ATGCTCGCCACAGCAGAAGCGACGAACTGAGCTGTCTATTTTTTGCACGATCACAAAGAACTTCTATAGTTGATCTGAACAGGAATCAGCTGCGGTGAAGCCAGTCATCCACCGCCTGACGCTGCTGTCTGGTATCGAATTGCCGATACATGCACGCAGGGCTTCATCGGGGACGGCTTTGATGCTGAAGCAGATGCCCGACACGAATGCCACCAGCTGAATTCCACGTCGCAAGTGCTGGCCCGGCAAGGCTGATGAATATTCACCTGCCTGCTACGGGTCTATACTGAAAAACAACTGAAGGAACAGCACCCCTAACGGCAAGCTCGCCCCACGCGGGCTTTTTGCTGCCAACTGCCAGGTTTCTTCAACGGAGGTGTTTGCYATGTCCGAAAAAGAGTCCATCACCACCCTACTTACCCTGCTCGACTCCCGGCAGGCTCGACTAGCCGCCGCGTGCAAGGAAATTGCCGACTGGGTCGATCATCAAGGGGGGCACCCGACAGCCCTCAGAATTCGTGATCGGCTGAACGACATCGAAAAAGACACCCCCCTGATTCGAAACACGCTGTCGTCCTTAAAACCTGTCGACCCGCCCCTCCCACGGTTCAGATGATTCGATCCGGACACGCTTCGCAAGAACAGGGCCTGTTTCAGGCCCTCTGAACGGAGACCTCATCTTCACCGGTTTTGCGTATGTCCGTAGATCTGCTGTTGCCCCCAACCCGGCCTGATGCCGGGTTTTTTCGACACTTCTTTCACGTCGCATTCACAACCCAAGCCCTACAGTGAGCTACTCCTTTGAAGAATTACCTTGGTCTGCCCGCATGCAGGCCTTTTTTTTGCTCTGAAAATTTATCGGACTGCCCCGACCTATTGTAGGAGCCGAGCTTGCTCGCGATAGCAGCTTGACAGAGAGCATGGATGTTGAATGTTATGGCCCCATCGCG
>NZ_JBFULH010001143.1:0-948 GCF_056400445.1 Pseudomonas sp. P5_B2
GGACTACGCCCAGGAACACCCTTGGACTACAGCCGGTGTTGCCGTGGGTGCGTTGGGCCTTCTCGCGGCCTACCTGCTGTGTAAACGCGGGAACTAATCMGCTGGGTGCAGCTCGTTCTTGAGCCACTTCGCCAGTTGCCGAGCCCGCCCGTCCGCGGCACGCTTGGGTAGCCACAACGCCAGTTGCGCCGGGGTTTCACTGAAGCCCCATGGCGCAACCAGGCGACCGGCCTTGACGTCTTCGGCCACCAGCGGCTCAGGTGCAATCGCCACCCCCAGACCGGCCACTGCGGCTTCCAGCAAATAATACAAATGCTCAAAACCCTGACCGTACTTCAACGCCTTGGCATCGAGGCCGCTTTGCTGTGCCCAGCTCGGCCACGCCTGGGGGCGCGATGTGGTGTGCAGCAATGGTTCTTTCAGCAGCGCTATGGTGGGTGCGCCTTGCAACTTTTCGTAGCCGGCGAATCGCGGGCTCATGACCGGGCCGATCCGTTCGCTGGTTAATTCATAGACCTGCATGTCCGCCGGCCATGGCGGTTCTGCAAACACCAGTAATGCATCGAGCCCTGGCCGACGCGGATCGAGATCGCCTTCCCCGGCTGACAGGTGCAGACGCAAGTCCGGCAGGTCCGCATTCAGCCGTCCCAGACGTGGGATAAACCAGCGCGCGAGCAGACTTCCCGAGCAGCCGAGCACGAAGGGCGCATCGGCGGTGCTTTGCGTCAGCTCTGCACATACCGTGCGTAACCGTTCGAACGCTTCGCCGCTGGCTTCGCGCAACCGGACGCCGGCATCTGTGAGTTTAAGGCCGCGGCCTTCCTTGACGAACAGGCTGACGCCGAGGTGTTCTTCGAGTACCTTCAGCTGCCGGCTGACCGCGCCATGGGTGACGTGCAGCTGTTCGGCGGCCTGACTGACGCTGTTCAGTCGGGCAGTGGCTTCGAA
>NZ_JBFULH010001144.1:0-947 GCF_056400445.1 Pseudomonas sp. P5_B2
AACATCACCCTCGACGAAGGCGCTGCCTGGGCTGCAAAACCTGGCCACTTTGTCTGGATCGGCCTCGAAGAGCCCGATGCCCAGGAACTGGCCAACCTGCAACGCCAGTTCAACCTGCATGAATTGGCCATCGAAGATGCCCTGGAAAAGCACAGCCGACCGAAGCTCGAAACGTTCGGTGATGCGCTGTTTATCGTCACGTATTCGCCGATTCGAAACGAAGGCAAACTGCAATTCATCGAGACTCATATCTTTGCCGGTAACGGTTACATCATTACCGCGCGCAATGGGCATTCGGCCTCATACGCCTATGTCCGGCAGCGTTGTGAGGCGCGTCCGCTGTTACTTGAGCACGGGGAAGATTTCGTCCTCTACGCCCTCCTCGATTTCGTAATTGAAAACTATCAGCCAATGGGCGAAGCAATCCATGCCGAGATCGATGAGCTGGAACGCAACGTGTTGTTGTGCGGTACGCTGAACGAACGTGACATCCAGAAACTTCATGGCCTGCGCCGGGACGTATTGCGTCTGCGTCGTTATGCGGCACCCATGGTGGAGATCGGTGAGGAACTGCAGAAGCTGAGCTTCCCGTTCATCGACAAGAACATGCGCCCGTACTTCCGTGATGTGCAGATTCACGTGACGCGGCAGATGGAAGACCTGACAACCCTGGCAGACATTGCCAGCCAGACCATTGAGATTGGGGTGCTGCTGGAAGCTTCTCGCCAGAGCGTGGTGCAGCGCAAATTTGCAGCGTGGGCGGCGATTTTGGCGTTTCCGACGGCAGTGGCCGGGATCTACGGGATGAATTTCCAGAACATGCCGGAGCTGGCGTGGCAATACGGGTACTTTGGGGTACTGGGGTTTATTGTGGTGGGGTGTACAGGGTTGTGGGCGAGTTTCAAGAAGTCGGGGTGGTTGTAACGGCTTACTTACCTGTGGCGAGG
>NZ_JBFULH010001145.1:0-946 GCF_056400445.1 Pseudomonas sp. P5_B2
GCGTAGAGACTCCTTGGCGCCCACCGAGTCGCCATTCAGCCAGGCAACTTCAGCGCCTGCCAATAGCAACTCGACCTCCAGCGCCAAGGTAGCGGACCGTTGCGACGACTCAAGCACTTGTGTGAGCTGGTTCAGCGGGTTTGTGGCCTGGTGTAAATAAACTTGCGCCAACACCAGTAAATACTCGAGCCGCGCAATTAACATCACTGTTGCTGGAGGTGCCTGCCGCGCGTGCGGACCACGGTAGTGGCGCAATACACGGCTGAGCGCTTCATGGGCGAGTTCGKGGCGGCCTTGTTGCAGCCAGATGTGACTACTTATTTGTAAAAGCACACCGCGGTAAACGGTGTCAGGGCATTGCCGCTGCTGCATCAAGCGCTCAGCATCGCGCAGATGCGCAAACGCCAATTCATAATCGCGCTGGTTGGCCGCCAATTGCGCCAACCCGAGGAAGCCGTAAAGCACCCGTTTGTCATGGTTACGCAGGCAGATTTGCAGGCCGGCTTCGAATTGTTCGGCGGCGTGATCATCCCTCCCCTGACACAGACTCAAACGCCCCCGATGCAAAGCAATCCGACCCAGCAATGGCTCGGCCATACGCTGGTGGGCCAACATGCCATGGATATTAGCGAGTAAACTTTCCGCGCGCTGGGGAGCGCCACGTAGTTCCAGTAATTGTGCATGATCGAGCTCCAGCAGCCCCTCGAAAACCAACGAACCCTGCGCACGCGCCAGGCACAACGCCTCACGATTTAACGCCTGCGCCACATCGAGCTCTGCGTGCAGCAATGCTTGCTGAGTCAGCCCCGACAAGCACATCACACGTACCGTCCAGAGCTCGGGCCCGAGGTCACTTAGCGCATCGATAAAGTGCGCACGCGATGCGTCTATCCGCCCCTGCAAATGCAGCAACCAGCCTTGTTGGGCCTGCCAGCGAGCAATCAGT
>NZ_JBFULH010001146.1:0-944 GCF_056400445.1 Pseudomonas sp. P5_B2
ATATAATCCGTTCTGCTTGAGGTGAGCAGTACCTCCAGGTGTTCGGACATCATTAAGTCAAACTTCACGCACTTCAGTTCTTTTGGAAGTACCCAGATATCCGCCATCGCTATCCGATTGCGCACAATGACAAACTGAAAATCCCTTACCACTTGCTCAAAATTCGCAGCTAGCAGCGCCGGCTGATCTCGCCGAGCCACGAGCACCATGTGGTCACTGAACAGATGCATGGCGTGAATGCTTTCCTCGTCAGGCAGGACCCAGTCGATAGCCATGTCAAAGCGGCCATCTTCAATCTTTCGGACTAGGTCAACCGGAAGAGAGCGTGTGGAGAACTCAACAATTATACCCGGCGCAGTTTCAGCTAACTGGCGATGAACGCGCTCAGCCAGCAGTGGCCCTAGTGGGTGTGGAATTGCGATGTAAAAGCGCCTAGTAGATGTGGCTGGGCTGAACATCCGTGTCTCTCCTAACAGATCACGAACCCCAGCAAGCGAATCTCGCACCCGCAGATAGATCAGATCCGCCAGAGGTGTCGGCTGGACGCCCTGCGGTAGACGCACAAACAAATCATCATGCAGCAAATCACGCAGGCGTGTCAGCGCATGGCTCACCGCAGACTGACTCATTCCCAGCCGCTCCGCTGCACGCGAGAGGTTGCGCTCTTCATACACAGCCTCGAATAGCGGGAGCAGATTTAGATCAATTCTTCGCAGATTGAACACTGTGCATACCTGTTATCTGAAACGTTCAGTTCTGAAACTGTAGAGCAGTGTCTAAGATTGAGCCATAGAAATAAAATTAATATTGCCTCTAGGAGCATCGAAAATGAGAACTATATCAAAATAAACACAGCCCGTAAAAATCATTAAAAAACTAGTATTTGTCGCCCTGCTCATTACTTCGACTTCGGTATTTTCATATACTATTGGTGGGGCTTATGC
>NZ_JBFULH010001147.1:0-944 GCF_056400445.1 Pseudomonas sp. P5_B2
CAACCAAACCTGACCCTTTAAATTCGGCGAAAGCTGTTGAACCTGTTTAGCTGAAAGGTCTCGCAATGATTCAGCCTCTGCGACGCTGTTGCCTACGGCATGGATGACTAATTCGTTCACATTCACACTGGAAATTTCTATTTTCGGAGTGTCGAACCCAGAGTGAAAACCAGTGTAGGCACATACTCCCAAGGTCAATACATAAGCGACTGACAGGGCTTTTTTAACGCGAGTTGATGTTTCAGTACCTGAGTGCAGCAGTACCTCATCACCTTTGCTCGATGCAAACACCTCAATGGGCGCAGAAGGTTGCGCACCTTCATCGGCAGGTGTCGATAAGTCTGTTTGTGCATCGACGACATAGTGACGGTTGAAGCAATAGCCTCGTCGAGGGACCGTCATCAATATCTCGTGATCGCGACTGTCATTCAAAATGTTTCTAAGTGAGAAAACGGCCTGATTCAAACTGCCTGAGGCAACGACGCGGTCGTTCCAGGTGTAGTCGATAATCTCCTCACGGCTTTTAGTCTGGCCGGGATCGGTAAGTAGCAGGTCCAGCAGGCGCGATTCAGCTCTACCAATTGTGGTGCTTTGAATATCTCCATGGGGTGTCGTGATGGAAAGCAAGGCGGTGTCTGGGTCGAAAAGGGTCAAGGCACCGTTTTTCAACTTGAAGGCGTAACGCATGGGAATCCTTCGTTCAGGTGGATCTGGCTGGGTATAAAGATGGTTTTTATAGGCTGGATTTGACGTAATACATTCTTGTCGGGGGATGAACGGCTACGAGCGGGCATGAGCGGAAGATGCAGAGAGAGCCACTAGAAAAAGCTGGAATAGCCTATCAAAAATCTCACTGGAATCAAGCAAAGGTAATCCACGGCGGTTCAATCGTGGGAAATGATGATGCTCGGTACGATTAATGTGCGCTATCCGAAAACTGCGAG
>NZ_JBFULH010001148.1:0-942 GCF_056400445.1 Pseudomonas sp. P5_B2
ATCCCCGACTGCGCTGCCCAGAGGGCTTGATCAGTGCCAATGGGGCCGATCCCTCCAGCCGTTTTGCGGTGTATCGCAACAATGTGCAGAGTTCGCTGATCAACGCTTTGGCGCACAGCTACMCTGTGGTGGAGCAATTGGTCGGTGATGAGTTCTTCCGTGCCATGACCGGGATCTATCTGCTCAACAATGCGCCCCAGAGCCCACTGATCAAAGATTACGGGGACAGTTTTGCGCRGTTCGTCGACGGCTTCGAACCGGCGAACAGCGTGCCGTATCTGGCCGATGTCGCCCGGCTCGAACGCTTGCGCATCACCGCTTATCACGCAGCCGACGACCAGCCGTTGAGCCATGAACAGATCGGCGCAGCGCTCGCTGATCCGCAAACCCTGAGCCAGTTGGCCGTTGAACTTCACCCCTCCCTCAACCTGCTGACCTCTGCCTTCGCGGTGGTCTCGATCTGGGCGGCCCATCAACACGACGCAACGCTGGCAGGGATTGACCTTCACCGGGAACAACACGCGCTGATCCTGCGCAATGGCCTGGACGTTGAAGTCTTCGTCATCGAGCCCGGTGCCAGTGCCTTCATCCACAACCTGCAAAGCGGCCAGCCGCTGATTCAGGCAGCGGAAACCGAATCCGCGTTCAATCTCAGCCAGACCCTTGCGCTGTTGATCAGCCACAACGCCATTACTCACTTACAGCACAACAAGGTATCTCCATGAACACACAGAACCCGATCCGCCGCGCCATCGCGCTGCTGGATTTGATTCCACAGAGCCTGATCGCTTTTATTGCGCGGTTCTCCATCGCGGCGGTGTTCTGGAAGTCCGGGCAAACCAAAGTCGAAGGCCCCGCCATTGATCTGATCGAGGGGACGTTCGAATTTGGCTGGCCGCGACTGGCCGACTCGACCATTCCGTTGTTTAAGAGTGAGTATCC
>NZ_JBFULH010001149.1:0-942 GCF_056400445.1 Pseudomonas sp. P5_B2
CCATCAGTACATACTTTAACGACGTCAACAACACACCTTTAGAACAGCGCGACCGCTCAGATACTTCAGCCATTGAAAATGCGCTGCTGATTTCTTTACTCAAGGTCCTGACGCCTGCTGATCGCTCTTCGCTTAAAATCCCGACGAGAAGAAAGGTAGCGATAGCAGCGATAGAATACATTCATAACAATCTGAAAAAAGCGCTCAGCATGAAGGCGCTGGTCAAACAGCTTGAAACCACAACTCGAACTTTGCACCATGGATTTGTCGAAACATTCGGGATTTCACCTATCGCCTACGTTCGAAATTTAAGACTCGCCAATGTCCGCCGAGACTTGATCCGTAACACGTGGCCAACGGTTACCGAAACCGCAATGTACTGGAACTTCCAGCATCTAAGTCGATTTTCCAAGGCCTATCAGGACGCTTATGGAGTGACACCCTCCGAAACCACCCGGCGCAATACTGCAAAACTGAGCGCATCCAACTGCTGACATTTTAAATGGTAAGGCATCGCGACTCAGGACACAGGGCGAAACATTCGGGTGGGGGGCGAGATATCTTTTTCAACGTGCGTCCAGGCGACGTGACGCTGAAAAATAACAATCAATAATTTTCATCCATCCATCTGCACCACCAACATTGCGTACTTCTAACTCAAGGGGGTAAGCATGCGCTATCAATTAAACTCACAACCATTGAAGCAAAAAATTATCTTTTGTCTTTGCGCCTATTTATTGGGTGTGGCATTGGCCTGGTTGATTGACTACTAAAACCGCGCACCTTTAATTCCTCTCCCCCACCCAATTAAAGTAATGTGTTTCGGAGTTTTTTATGAATGCGGCGTATAAAGCGTTGCTGAAAAGGCCCCCGTTAGCTTTATGCGCAACAGCGGCGGGTTTGGCCGCATGGTTTTGTGCCGGGAGTCTTGCTGAGTACCAG
>NZ_JBFULH010001150.1:0-941 GCF_056400445.1 Pseudomonas sp. P5_B2
TTTTTTCGTCCTGGCCTGAACGATCATGACTTGACCGAGCAGCAGTGGCGAGTCATTCGAATTCTTCGTCAACAAGGCGAACTGGAAAGTCATCAGTTGGCACATCAGGCTTGTATTTTAAAGCCCAGCATGAGTGGTGTGCTCAAGCGCCTGGAGCGCGATGGCCTGGTCATTCGCAGGAAAACGGCTGAAGATCAGCGCCGCATTTTCCTCAATCTGACCGAGCAAGGGCATGAATGCTTTTTGTCGATGAGCGAAGGGATGGAGCGCAATTACCTCGAGATCCAGCGGCAGTTTGGTGAGAAGAAATTGCAGAAACTGCTCGAGTTACTCGAAGATCTTAAAAAGATCAAGCCTTGAAAGGGGCTGCCTGCTTTTCCAATCGGCGACTTCCACTCATCCACCGTTTTGGACTGCTCATCACAGACCAGAATCGTCAGAGCGTGCGAGCGGGTTTTCACTAAGGGGAGTAATCGCCATCCACCCGGCCTCCAACGAATGCAACAGATGGCCAATCTGATCAAGCTCACCTTCTTTGCTATCGAGCGAATTGAGGCATTTTGAACTCGATTCCGCCAGACGGGTGATAGCGACATCTACCAAACGCATTCCTTCCTCACTCAATTGAATCAATTGACCTCGGCGATCACGTGGATCGG
This sequence comes from Pseudomonas sp. P5_B2, assembly GCF_056400445.1. Lineage (NCBI taxonomy): Bacteria > Pseudomonadati > Pseudomonadota > Gammaproteobacteria > Pseudomonadales > Pseudomonadaceae > Pseudomonas > Pseudomonas sp. P5_B2. Next base: position 660 of record NZ_JBFULH010001150.1, read on the forward strand.
GAATGCGGTTGGCGACRCCGCGTTCTACCAATTTGTCCGCTCGATAGGTGGCGGCGCCTGACGTCACCTTMAGCAGACGAAAGACATCGGTTGGGCGCATGCAGTAAGGCGGGCCGCTTCGCCGTAAAGCGAACAGCAGCATGAGATCCTTCATCCCCAGTTCAAGGTCGTCCGCGATTACCTCTATATGGTGATCGATCAACATGGCGAGGCTTCGGATTCGGAGAGTAATCGCCAATCCATGGTGATCCAGATCCGGACGTTCGTTACGCCATGCTTGCG
>NZ_JBFULH010001151.1:0-940 GCF_056400445.1 Pseudomonas sp. P5_B2
GGGCTTGGTGAATACATAGGGTTCTCCATTAGCGACCCTGTCATCCATCATGTCTTCAGCCCACGTCCTCAATTCTTCCTTGCTTAGCCCTTCTGGACCGACATTTGAATCGACGGTCAAATCCACTACATGCTTTCGATAGTTTGCGCCTGTGCAGAACACTTGACGCGGCAGATCAACTGCAGGGCGAAACGTGAGTTGATTTTCATCATACCAGGACGACGTAATGACTTTATTGACAATCGATTCGAGTGCGGCGTAACTGGCATTCCAGTTTTCAAGTAGCGACAGCACACTTTTTTCTCGGAGAATATCAACTCCGAACTCCTCAGCCACGCGACTGACTGGGATAACCTTTGCGTCAATAACCAAGCCAGCAAAGCGTTGCTGTGGATTGGTTTTTAAAGAAAATGTACCGAGCGAGAACTTCTTCAAGTGTACCTCCGAATTATTGTAAGAATGAGCCGTCGACAATTTGCTCATAGGTAAAATCCGCGCCGGGCAACCCTAGCAGCGCCCTCTGCCCAATAAGAAGCTCAAGACCCTCGCGAGAAGGCGTAAGCGTTTCAGGAAATGTATTCACCATCGCATTTACTGCTTCGACAGGCATGCCAAGCAGCTCCAAAGCCTCTGTCAGCTTTACCGTGTCGCCAGGCATGGTCGTAAGTGTTGCGTTGAGGATGCGTACCCACGCTTTCAGGGCGTCATTCGCCTGACTCGCCGACTTCCTCACGACTAGTCCTTGACCAGGAAAATTGGTAAATACATCCTGAATTGTTGAAATAGTCTTGAGCCCCCGCTGAACCGCCATGGTGTCGAACGGCGGCCCGAGCAAGGTCGCATCACCCTCCCCCGCAACAAGAGCCGCAAACCGCTCACGCACCCCGCCAACGGGTGTCAGGCGATAATCGTCAACACTGAGCCCTGCTTCCTTGAGTAG
>NZ_JBFULH010001152.1:0-939 GCF_056400445.1 Pseudomonas sp. P5_B2
AGCCTGAACAATGGCAGCCCTGGTTTGAACAGACCGCGCGCAAGAACTGGTTCTGGGGCAACGCCCTCAACCCGCTGGACACCCGCACGGTGGTGAAAAACCTCGGGGGCTGGCGTGAGTTTTCCGGCAAGAAAAGCTTCTGCTCCGGCGCCAGCGACTCGCAGATGCTGATAGCCTCCGCCGTCGATGAAAGCGCTGGCGGCAAGCTGTTGATTGCCGCGATCCCAAGCGGACGCAGTGGCATCACCCTGCACAACGACTGGAACAACATGGGCCAGCGCCAGACCGACAGCGGCAGCGCCACCTTCGAACGGGTGCGGGTCGAAGAGTCGGAGCTGCTGCTGGATCCGGGCCCGTTGAGCACACCGTTCGCGTGTCTGCGTCCATTGATCGCGCAACTCACGTTCACCCACATGTTCCTCGGCATCGCCGAAGGCGCCTTCGAAGAAGCGCGGCAATACACGCTCACCGAAACCCGGCTGTGGCACAAATCCACGGCTCAGGATGTGCGTCAGGATCCCTATGTCCTCGGCCATTACGGCGAGTTCTGGGTCGCCCTCGAAGGCGTTCGATTGCTGGTGGAACGTGCCGCCGAGCTGCTCGACAAGGCCTGGGCAAAAGGACCGAATCTCAGCGCTGAAGAACGGGGACATCTGGCCACCGCCATCGCCACCGCCAAGGTCGCCGCCACGCGCAACGGCCTCGAGCTCTGTAGCCGACTGTTCGAAGTGACCGGCGCGCGCTCGACTCACGCATCCCTTCGCCTCGACCGCCACTGGCGCAACCTGCGCACGCAAACCCTGCACGACCCGGTGGATTACAAACTCCATGAGCTGGGTGACTGGGCGCTGAACCAGGCCCTGCCGACTCCGACCGGCGGGCATATCATCCTCGCCGACGAACCCACCGGCGCCCTCGACAGCCACAGCGGCGCCGAGG
>NZ_JBFULH010001153.1:0-938 GCF_056400445.1 Pseudomonas sp. P5_B2
GCTATCCACCCCGATGATCACCGCTCCCTGGTTGGTGCCAGTCAGGGTGATGATCAACATCTGCGTCGCTGTGCCGCCGTGATTGTCAGTGACAGTCAGCGGAATACTCAGGGTAAGCGTCGCTCCGGCGTTCAGACTTTGATACGCCGCATGGCTCGGGTCAAAATGGTAGGTGCCATCGGGATCGATGCTGAAACCGTCGACCATGTCGTAGCTGCTGTAAGTCAGCGTATCGCCGGTATCGACGTCGGTCGCCGTGACATGGCCGGTAATTGCCGTATCGCCTTCGGTGACGCTCTCACCAGTGAGCAAGCTCATCACCGGCAGGTCGTTGCTGCCGGTGATGGTAATCACCAGGTTCTGTGTCGCTGTCGCACCTTGACTGTCGGTGTCGGTGACGGTGATCGGGAAGGTCGGAACCTGCTGTGCCCCTTCGGCGAGGTGCTGCCAGGCCGCATCCGACGGATCGAAGCTGTAGCTGCCATCGGCGTTCAAGATGAAGCCGGCCATGCTCGAAGTACTGCTGTAGATCAGCGTGTCACCCGTATCGGAATCGGTGCCGAGCAACTGGCCAATGATCTGAGCACCCTCTTCCACCGCGTTTTGCGCGGTGAGCACGCTCAGCACCGGCACATCGTTGGTCCCGTGTACCGTCACGCTGATTTGATACGACGTACCGTCGGCGCTGGTCAGGCTGACATTGTCGGTCAAGGTCGCACCTTGGCCCAAGTGTTGAATGGCATCCTGGGAATTGTCCGCCGAGTAGCTCCAGGCGCCGTCACTGCGCAACTCCAGAGTGCCATAGGCGCCCTGCACGGTTACGGTTTTTCTCGAGACGGGCTCTTTCGGTAAAGCAGCCGGGGCAATCGCTTTTGCCGCGCGAGCGCGACGGGGAAAGGGGATGCCCCGTCGCTTCTGCCAAGTGGATGCAGTAACGC
>NZ_JBFULH010001154.1:0-937 GCF_056400445.1 Pseudomonas sp. P5_B2
GAACCGTACTCGAGCAAGTCACCTTCAACTCGCTTGAGGAGTTCCATCCCCAGCTCCTGGTGGGCCATCTCACGGCCGCGGAATCGCAAGGATACCTTGGCCCTGTCCCCATCACTCAGGAAACGTACCAGGTTGCGCAGTTTTACCTGGTAATCCCCTTCCTCCGTCCCTGGACGAAACTTGATTTCTTTAACCTGAATCTGCTTCTGGTTTTTCTTGGCCGCAGCAACCTGCTTCTTCTTTTCGAAGATCGACTTGCCGTAGTCCATCAGCTTGCAAACAGGGGGTACTGCATCGGCGGAAATCTCCACCAGATCCAGCTTGGCCTCTTCAGCCTTAAGAAGCGCGTCTTCAATTGACACAATCCCAAGCTGCTCACCCTCAGCCCCAATTAACCGAACCTCGCGTGCCGAGATATTCTCGTTGATCGGGGCTTTCGGTGCAGCTCGTTTATCTTGTCTCATTTCACGCTTAATAATAATTACTCCGAATCTGGGCGACCACGCCGGGAAACCGCTTGCGCGAGAAACTCAGCGAACTGGGCGACGGGCATCGAGCCCAGGTCAGCACCTTCACGAGTACGCACAGCGACAGTCTGCATCTCGACTTCCCGATCTCCAATAACCAAGAGATAGGGAACCTTGAGCAAAGTATGCTCGCGGATTTTAAAGCCGATCTTTTCATTTCTCAAGTCAGACTTGGCACGAAATCCGCTTTCGTTGAGAGTTTTTTCAACCTCGGCGGCAAAATCAGCCTGTTTATCAGTGATATTCATGATCACTGCCTGGGTCGGAGCCAGCCACGCGGGGAATGCACCCTCGTAGTGCTCGATCAGGATTCCGACGAAACGTTCGAAGGAGCCCAGGATCGCCCGGTGCAACATTACCGGGTGCTTGCGACTGTTGTCTTCGGAGACGTATTCGGCTCCCAAACGGAC
>NZ_JBFULH010001155.1:0-936 GCF_056400445.1 Pseudomonas sp. P5_B2
CCGGCAACACGCTGGACACCGCCCTTGGCCCTTCGATGGGCAAAGCGCCGGAAGCTATTCCCAACCGCCTTTCTCGCGGAGAAAAAGCTGACGTGGTGATCATGGTCGGTTATGCCCTCGATGAGTTGATCAAACAGGGCAAAGTCGATCCCGCCTCACGGGTAGAACTGGCGGATTCGCGGATCGGTCTCGTGGTGCGCGAAGGTGCACCGAAACCAGACATCAGTACCGTCGATGCATTGAAAAAGACATTACTGAACGCGGAGTCTGTCGCCTATTCAGACAGCGCAAGCGGCGTATACATCGAAAATCAACTGTTCACGCGCCTGGGCATTGAAGACCAACTCAAACCCAAATCGAAGATGATCCCGAAAATTCCGGTAGGCTCGGTGGTTGCCACCGGCGGCTACCAACTGGGCTTCCAGCAGGTCAGCGAATTGCTGCCCGTACCGGGCGTAAGTTTTGTGGCAAAGATTCCAGAGTCGGTGCAATCGGTAACGCGCTTCGCTGCCGGCATTCCCGTGGGCGCGCAACACCCGGCTGAAGCCAAGGCGTTGCTGGAGTACCTGGCGTCCTCGGCCGCTCAACGGGATGTGAAGGCAACCGGGCTGGATTCGGTCAGTCGCTGACCTGAACTTTCATTTCCACCACCAGCCGTTCCAGTTCCAACGCAGCCGGGGTCAACGTGCGACCCCGGCGCTTGATCAGGCCGATACTGCGCATCACCTGCGGGTCGGTCAGCGGCACCCGCGTCAGAATCGGGTGATCAGCTGCCGGCATCGCCATCAGCGGCACCGCCGCTACCCCCAACCCCGCTTCCACCAAGCCGATCATCGTCGTCACATGCCGGGTTTCACAGATGCTCTGCCGTTGCGGCACGATTCCGGTCAGCGCCTGATCCAGCAAAAAGCGATTGCCTGAGGTCTTGTCCAGCGA
>NZ_JBFULH010001156.1:0-932 GCF_056400445.1 Pseudomonas sp. P5_B2
ATACCTCTGTTGGCACCGATGCCAAATTGACCCAGTGGGTCAATTCGGCATTGGCATCAACACCTAAGGAGTTGTTACAACGGTCTAAGGATAGCTAGGTCACACGACTTGGATGGTTACCGCAAGTGCACAAGAGAGGCGGCCACCACAACGCCACAATAAACCGTCCAGATCTGATCAATCTTCGCCGAAAATGATTGACTTATCACCTACCTTCGCATCTCCCACTCAGTCAACCAGTACGCTATCGATGCCGCAACATTCCCCTGCCCCACCTGTAATTGATTGCGTCCACGACGCCCAACTCTGGCGCGCAAACGCCTTATCATCTAGCAATTTTCAAAATCCCCCACCACACTTACCTCTCACTTATTTAGCCACTGTGAAATTACTTCAATACAGGACTCAAGATCATCTCTAACTTCATAAACCCAGAAACGCTGGACATCCCACCCAAGCTCAAATAATCGTTGATTGCGCAATTGATCTCGCCGGCACAGTTCGCCCGTCCAATTACGATGGTAGCGTTCGCCATCTACCTCAATGTCTAATTTGCGCTCACCATCAAGCAGAGCCAGATCGAGCGCGTACTTTTCTACGCGGTATTGCGGCAATGGCCTAATACCTGCCATACAAAGTGCGCGATAAAGAATACGCTCCCATTCAGAAATCGACTCCGGATCGGGAGCTTTTGTTTCAAGCTCGACAGAGTGCCGGGCAAAACTGGAAAGATATTCGATCCCACTAATACCACATGCCTGACGATCACCGACAACAATCAACTGAGCTCTCGCGCGAGTAATGGCGACGTTAAACAAGTTTCCGTTGTTGGAGAGAAATCCAAGCCCACCTTTTGTCATGCCGGAGGCGACGACTGGCGAGAATACTATGACATCTCGCTCGTCCCCCTGAAATTTATGAACCGTATCTAC
>NZ_JBFULH010001157.1:0-931 GCF_056400445.1 Pseudomonas sp. P5_B2
GATCATTTTCTACAGCATCAAGGTCAGATCATTTTCTACAGCATCAAGGTCAAGGGCATCGGCGGCTTCCTCGGCGAACTGACCCTGCACCCGTTCGGCAGCAAGAACATCTTCGTTCAAGCCCTGCTGATTCCGGTGAACTTCTTGCTGGAGTTCGTGACGCTGGTTGCCAAGCCTATCTCCCTGGCACTGCGTCTGTTCGGCAACATGTACGCCGGCGAGCTGGTCTTCATTCTGATTGCTGTGATGTTCGGCAGCGGTCTGCTCTGGCTTAGCGGCCTGGGTATTGTTCTGCAGTGGGCGTGGGCTGTGTTCCACATCCTGATCATCACCCTGCAGGCGTTTATCTTCATGATGCTGACCATCGTTTACCTGTCGATGGCGCACGAAGAGAACCATTAAGACCAGTCTCGACTAGTCTGATGTCCCACTCGGTCAAACGAGTGGGTGCCCGAACAGGGCTATGAAACGATTTGTTTTACCGCTTTAAAATCTAAAAAACCTAAACCATACGACGTAAAAGTCGGGAGGAAAGATGGAAACTGTAGTTGGTCTAACCGCTATCGCTGTTGCACTGTTGATCGGCCTGGGCGCACTGGGTACCGCAATTGGTTTCGGCCTGTTGGGCGGCAAGTTCCTGGAAGGCGCAGCGCGTCAGCCAGAAATGGTTCCAATGCTCCAAGTTAAAATGTTCATCGTTGCCGGTCTGCTCGACGCCGTAACCATGATCGGTGTTGGTATCGCTCTGTTCTTCACCTTCGCGAACCCATTCGTTGGTCAACTCGCTGGCTAATTACTCGAACCTTCGAGTAGTTGGGATGTGTAACGAACGAGCGAGGTGTTGGCGTGAACATTAATGCAACCCTGATTGGCCAGTCCGTTGCGTTCTTCATTTTTGTACTGTTTTGCATGAAGTTCGTGTGGCCTCCGG
>NZ_JBFULH010001158.1:0-929 GCF_056400445.1 Pseudomonas sp. P5_B2
CCGCATATGACGTCTGGAGGTGGTATGGCCATCGAAGATGCCGTGGTGCTTGCAGACTGCATATCCAAGACCCGATCTGTTAACGAGGCACTGGCGATGTACAGCGAGCGCCGATTTGAACGATGCAAAACCATTTGTGACGCGTCATTGCAACTTTGTCGCTATGAGCAGGAAGATCCGCTGAAAAACAGGGAGAAGTCGGCGGCGTTATTGCTGAAAACCTATCAATATTTGGGACAGCCTATCTAGAGCATCAGGTTGACGTTATCTGTCAAAAAGTCCCGATTCACCTCTCAGGATGAATCGGGACTGAGTAAATTCATACTTTTATAACGATCGGCAGCCAAACAGTGCTGTTCAGTTTTCTGAGTTCGTTACTCCCAGCAAGTGGTATATGTAGTCGATATGCGACTTGGCAAACTCCTCATTTAATGGGGCGTGGCCGACCAACAGGCGCATGTAGACTGCTGAATAGATTATGTCCATAAGCGACTCGACATTGGTATCGCTTGGGATTTCACCGCTGCGTTTCCATTCTTCAAGTGCTTCTTTAACTATTGCGCGTCGCCCGTAGTGGAATCTCTCTCGAAAGGCTCGTAATACTGACGGGTCAGATTGTCCCTCGGCTATGATTTGAGCAAGTATTCGGCCTGGCCAACCAGAAAATTGCTCCACTAGTGTACGGAAATGAACAGCGATGGCCTTCTTGGGGCCGAGTTCAATTGGCAGTGGGGTTTTAAGAAGATGGTTTTCAATGAATGCGTCAATTACGAGTAGCGCTTTAGAGTCCCACCATCTGTAAATGGTTGCTTTGCTGACACCAGCTTCCCTTGCAATTGCCTCAATCGAGATGGCCTGAATGGAGTTCTCGTGTAGCAACTTTATGGTCGAATTCAGTATTTGCAGTCGAGTAACTTCGCTGCGTGGTC
>NZ_JBFULH010001159.1:0-928 GCF_056400445.1 Pseudomonas sp. P5_B2
TGGCTACGCTGTCCTTGTTGTCCGGGCGAGCCACCAGGAAGTTCACGTAAGGCGAATCTGCACCTTCGATGATCAGCGCGTCTTTTGCCGGGTTCAGACCGGCTTCCAGCGCGTAGTTGGTGTTGATCATGTCCAGGTCGACTTGATCCAGCACACGCGGGAGCATGGCCGATTCCAGTTCCTTGAACTTGAAGTTGTGCGGGTTCTTGGCAATGTCTTTCGGGGTAGCCAGAGCGTTTTTCGGGTCTTTCAGTTCGATCAGGCCAGCCTTCTGCAGCAGGATCAGGGCACGGCCGCTGTTGCTGCCTTCGTTAGGGATGGCAATGGTCGCGCCGTCTTTGAGCTCAGCCAGGGTTTTGACTTTCTTCGAGTAGCCACCGAACGGTTCGACGTGCACGCCGATCACGGTAACCAGGTTAGTGCCTTTGCCTTCGTTGAAGCTTTTCAGGTACGGCAGGGTCTGGAAGTAGTTGGCGTCCAGACGCTTTTGGTCAACTTGTACGTTTGGCTGAACATAGTCGGTGAAAACTTTGATTTCCAGGTCCACGCCTTCTTTGGCGAGGGCTGGTTTGATCAGTTCCAGAATCTCGGCGTGTGGAATCGGGGTCGCCGCAACCACCAGTTTCTCGCCAGCCTGGKCCAGGCCCACGGTCAGGGCAGCCGCCAGTGCGGTGAACAACAGAACCTTTTTCATGCAGTGTCCTTATCGAAAATCACAGTCGCTTGTGGCGACGGCATAAATATTTAAGTGCCAGCGAAGTGCTATCGCTGGCGTGACGCGGACAATACCGGGATTTTTTATTCCCGAACAATATCTTTTATTCACTTTCATATTCCATTTTGCTCATACAACTCTGGCTCGCGCATCCCTCGTAGGAGCAAAGCTTGCTCGAGATGGCAGACTCCCGACAGACCGAGTCGCCTGGAT
>NZ_JBFULH010001160.1:0-927 GCF_056400445.1 Pseudomonas sp. P5_B2
ATACTTTTTCCGATATCGAATGGATCCTGCGAACCATTGGAGATACCGGTACCCGCTTTGAGTTCGAATGTTACGACGTCAGCCACCTATACACGCTGAAGTATTTCCTGGATAAAGGATTGGTTAAGCCGCCTTTGTTCATTCAGACAGTATTCGGCTTGCGTGGTGCCATGGGGGCTCATATCGAAGATGTGATGCATCAGAAGCGAACCGCAGATCGTCTATTTGGCGATCAGTATCACTGGTCGGTATTGGGTGCAGGTAAAGACCAGATGTCGCTGGCAACACTCGCGGCCATTATGGGCGGCAACGTCAGAGTGGGTCTAGAAGACAGTTTGTACATTGGGCGCGGTGAGCTGGCGGTTTCTAATGCCGCGCAAGTGCGGAAAATCCGAAGTATCGTAGAGCAGTTGGGGTTTGAAATCGCTACGCCTCAAGAGGCAAGGGACATGCTCGCGCTAAAAGGAAAGAAAAATACTAACTTCTAATTATTTTTCCAGCAGCTCCTTTCAGTGAGTCGCACCTTATGTTGTGAAATATACAAGCCGGCCATTAGGTCGGCTTTTTAGTATGGAAATTATTGCGATTTTCAGGGTTTTGATCCCAACAACTCGCATATGTAATTGATATGTGATTCAGCAAAGGATTCGTCCAGAGGCGCGTGACCTATCAACAGGCGCATATAAACCGGTCCATAGATCAAATCCATAAGTACTTCGACATTTGAACCTTTTGAAATGTCGCCGCTGTTTTTCCACTCGTCAAGCATCTCTCTGACGACTGCTCTACGGCCGTAATGAAATCGCTCACGGAAGACGCGAAGGATGGCTGGATCAGATTGACCTTCGGCGATAATTTGAGCGACGAGCCGGCCAGGCCATCCTGAATATTGGTTCACCAAAGAATGGAAATGGTGTGCTATTGCGT
>NZ_JBFULH010001161.1:0-924 GCF_056400445.1 Pseudomonas sp. P5_B2
CGTTTGTACATCAGACACCGGCGGCGTTACTGGGCATCACCCCGAGCCGCCAACTCTTTCAGCTTGAGCTCAGCCAATGGATGCCCGGCCTTCGCGGCCATGCCCCACCACCGAGCGGCTTCAGCCGGATCCGGCGCCTTGCTCGGCGTACCCGCCAGGCTGATCACCCCCACCTGATACGCGGCTTTGCCATCACCCGCCAACGCCGCCAGGCGCAGCAAACGCACGCCCTCTTCGCGAGCCMCAAGGCCGACACCGCGAAAGGTCAGGATGTGGCCATAGAAGCTCTGAGCGCCGACGTCACCCAGGTTCGCCATGCGGGCGAACTGGCCTTCGAGCCAGCTCCAGCCTCGGGGCTGGCGCACAAACCAAGACCAGTGAAACAACCGGCGGGCCAGCCAGTAACCGGCCCGGGCCTTGAGCTTTAAAAACACTCAGGCTTCTGCCGATTCGGGGTATGCGTATTCAAACACCCGCACCACTTCTGAAGCATGCCAGGACGCGGCAGCGACACCGTCAGACGGCCCGGAGAAACGCCCCAGACGCTCGACACATTCAAAGAAACCGGTGCGTGGCAGGCGACTGGCGCCCTGGCTGATCACCAACGAGCTGCGCAGGGGCTGCTCGGCCTTGGCGTCCAGCGCGGCCAGATGTTCGAGCGCGGCGGTCAGGGTTTGCATGGCTGGTGTGGGTAACTGCAAACGCTCCAGCAACGCGCGATAGGTCAAAAGATGGCGCTGACGACGTGCCTGGTCCAGCTCCCCCAATAATCCGTCCCAATGGTGACGACTGATGCGTACGCTCACGATTCATCCCTCCATCCTGGCACCGTCAATTCCCAGGCCAGGCTGCGGCGAATCGCAGCGTCAGGTAGACGCTCGCCACTTTCAATCAAGGCCAGATAAGACGGGCTGATGCCTACCG
>NZ_JBFULH010001162.1:0-923 GCF_056400445.1 Pseudomonas sp. P5_B2
CGGGGTGAACTTCCTGCAAGGTTATCTGTACGGTCGACCGATGACCGGCACAGAATTCATTAACGCATTAACCCACCATTAACTAGTGACTTTAAGCGACGGGACATCGACGATCCGCACCAAATTGAATCAAAAGACTACAGTTGTTACATGAAGAAAATATCAAGATTTACTCTTGGCCAATTAACTACTACAATTTTTCATGCCTGTGCAAAATTGGCAGGTGAGCCACTATCACCGAGTCGCTTCAAGGCTCTTGGCTTATAGCTTTGTTTGCGGTTGGTATCAGCCAAATACACTATTGGAGTAAAGATATTGTCCAGACTCGCTGAATTTCGTGCAGCTGAAAAGGCCCTTCAGGAACAGCTCAAGCAGTTGGAATCGCTGAAGAATGATGCCGGGCTCAAGAAAGAAATCGAATTCGAAGAAAAGCTCCAGGGGCTGATGAAAACCTACGGCAAGAGCCTTCGTGACATCATCGCCATTCTCGATCCGAACCCGGCAAAATCCGGTCTGCAACAAGCGAAAACGCCTAAAACCCGCCGCGCCCGCGTGGTCAAGGTCTATCAGAACCCGCACACCGGTGAATTGATTGAAACCAAGGGTGGCAACCACCGTGGCCTGAAGGCCTGGAAGGAACAATACGGTGCATCCACTGTTGATTCCTGGCTGCGTAGCTAACAGCTAGCGGTTATAAAAAAGCCCTGCCAATGCAGGGCTTTTTTATGGATACCCTCAAAATGCAACGATCGGAAGGAGCAATTCGTAACTAGCGGATTAACTTTGTGTTTATTGCCTTTGGGTATCTAAAAATGTCCAAACCGCCAAAATCCGTCGTCAGGTAATCCCCGACACTAAAGTTTCAAGCTGTTTCGGATTGCTTCAATTTCTTCCTGACTTTCCTTATAAGCCTCGGCCTGCCC
>NZ_JBFULH010001163.1:0-923 GCF_056400445.1 Pseudomonas sp. P5_B2
CCAGAACCCCAATGGCCACAGCCATGGCCAAGGTGGACTTGTTCATTGTTTCGCTCCTCATTCCTAATGCTTGTGGTCCTGGTCCTGGGTCTAACGCCCTGGATCCTAAGACGCGCAATTTTTTGCCGAGCCGTCTAGCCCGGTTGTTTTTTTGGTGGTGCAGAATACAGCGTCATAAAGCTAAAAAGAATTTAGGGTTTCTTTTTAATTCCGTTTAGGAATATAACTATGCAGCACAGATTCGCGACAGGCAAAAACGCCCATTCCTTGACCTGCTCAGCGGACGTGAATCAATGTGCTAAAGCCGAGCCTCTTAATGAGTATCGGACGGGCTTACTTTAGGCGTTTGCAAAAAAAACCAAAAAGAATAAAAAATACGCACAACAGATGTTATTGGAATATAGACACGCAAAAAAAAGCCTCGCCAGCAGGCGAGGCTCTTTCTGACAGTTCTTATTACAAGAAGCTGTAGGTGTAGTTGAAGATCAAACGGGTCTGGTCAACATCGGGGTTGTTAGAGACTTCGCTGCCGCGATAGACACCATTACGCACCGTCACGCCGAAACCTTTGAGGGCGCCCTGCTGGATAGTGTAGTCAACTCGCATGTCGCGCTCCCACTCGGACCCATCAGGGCCGTTGCCGGTTGTAGACTTGATGTTGTCGCCATGCAGGTAGGCAATCGAGGTTTTCAAACCCGGCACACCCAGCCCCGCGAAATCATAGGAATACTGGCCAAAGGTGGTATTTTCACCGGCACGGACAAAGCCGTTGATCATGGAGTCGGTAAACAGGTAGAAGCTGGCGCCGCCTTCCCCTTGGTTACGACCGTTGTTGTCAACCACGTTGCCCTGGTTCAGGTAGACGAAGCCGCCGTCATCGTTCACGCGCTGGTGACCCAACAGGAATGCGTTGCCACCCAGGG
>NZ_JBFULH010001164.1:0-920 GCF_056400445.1 Pseudomonas sp. P5_B2
CGATACCAGACCCGCTAGCTCGATGTACAGAGTGGCTGGGTCAATAATTTGCTGGCCTTATCCTCCGTTTTGAGGACAAGTCGTCATGCTGGCTCAGAGTCTCGCGGTGGTGCTTCGCGCGCTACGAAAAACAAGAGAGCTCACTCAGGAACGACTCCCCTCTAGTAGGAGCTACGCCTTTGCCCTAGAGGCAGGCACGCCGAAAAATATATCGCTAGGCAAGCTACTGGAGCTTTCAAAGAGCCTTGAGATCACGCCCCTGGCGCTTGTGGTGTTGTGCGAGTCTATCGAGAGTGAACAGGACTCTCTGGATGTCATAGGCAAGCTGAAGGAGGAGCTTCGTCATCTGCGCTCGATCGGCCTAGATGAGGAAATACGCAAGGAGCAGCTAAGCTCCAGCCTCGTATCAAAAGCCAAGGCTCGCGAAATCGCTGACAGCAAGAGACTCGCTGTTAAGCGTCTCAAAGAGGAAGGTAAATCAAGAAAGGAAGTCGCCGAAGCCCTAGGTATTTCAAAGTCTTCTGTCCAGAGATTCTGGGTTTGATTGATTCCAGCTACTCACCTGGTCTCAAGTCATCGTTGGCTAGATCCGAGCATACCCTAGAGCAATTCGATGCTCTCGCTGAATCGCTGGGTCTAGATGCAATCGCCCTGATGGCGTTGTGTGTCTGAGCGTGAGGGAGTCGTGCCTCGGGAGAGGATTCTCGATTCAATCGCCCAGCTCACCGACTTCGAGGCAGCCGGCGGGATTAAGCTGGTTCGGGAGCAATTCGACGCCACTGGCTCTCTGGTCAAGAGATCTCGCGGTAGACCGCTGAATACCCAGAATGAGAAGGCGGTGCTCGCACTTAAGGCTGAAGGTGTCTCACCACAGCAGGCTGCTACCAGGTTAGAGTTGGCGCTGACGTCGGTGCTGGAGT
>NZ_JBFULH010001165.1:0-919 GCF_056400445.1 Pseudomonas sp. P5_B2
GGGCATGAACGTGCGTACCTTCCAACGCCGCCTCCAAGACGACGGCTGTGCCTTCAACGACCTGATCAACGAGGTGCGCCGCGACCTGGCGCTGCGATACCTGGAAAACCCCAACCACTCGTTGAGCCACATCGCCGACCTGTTCGGCTTCTCCATGGCCAGCTCCTTCACCCGCTGGTTCATTAACCAGTTCGGCATGCCGCCAGCGGCGTGGCGTCGCGCGCAGAAACAAACGGTCGCTCCCTGACAGGGAGCTGTCCCCCAATCCCTTTTAACGCACACAAAAAAACGGCGGCTGCTGGTACAGTCGCCGCGGAAACCGGTGCTTGTGACACCGGTAGTGAGCTTCACTGTAACGAGGAGCCAACCCAGTGAAGCCCTGCCATAAACTTGTGTGAGTTCAGAAGCCCCAGTGCAGTAGCAAGAGCACCAGCACCACGAGAAACACCGTTTCCCCGACCATCAGCAGGATCGGCTTGATCCCCACCGCCGCCAGTTCCTTGAGCCTGGTTTTCATGCCCAGGGCACTGATGGAAATCACCAGGCACCAGCGCGACAGTTCATTGACCCCGCCTTGCACGGCCGGCGTGATCCAGCCGGTGCTGTTGATGCAGGCCAGGATCAGGAAGCCGACGGCGAACCATGGCAGCAGCGGTGGGCGCTTGCCGGTCGGATCGGCGCCCTGCATGCGGGTAATCATGGCGGCGGTGACGATCACCGGCAGCAGCATGGCGACCCGCATCAACTTGACCACAGTGGCGGTATCGCCGGTCTCGGTGGACATGCCGTAGCCGGCGCCGACGACCTGGGCGACATCGTGGATAGTCGCACCGAGGAACACCCCGGCGATCTGCGGCGACAGCGAGAGCCAGTTGACGATCATCGGATAGACGATCATCGCCAGAGTCGACAATGCCGA
>NZ_JBFULH010001166.1:0-918 GCF_056400445.1 Pseudomonas sp. P5_B2
GGAAGTAGGCGAACCAAAGTGGGGATACGGAGGACGTTCATTTGCACCCATTGATTAATCTAGTTTGCCAGTAGGAGATTCCAGCATGTCGATCAAGGTCGAAGACTATTACGCGCGCGAAACCTTCCAGAAAATGAAGGCCTTCGCCGACACGCAAGAAACCCCGTTCGTGGTAATAGACACCGCGATGATCAGCCAGGCCTATGACGACCTGCGCGCCGGTTTCGAATTCGCCAAGGTCTACTACGCGGTCAAGGCCAACCCGGCCGTCGAAATCATCGACCTGCTCAAAGAAAAAGGTTCGAGCTTCGACATCGCGTCGATCTACGAACTGGACAAAGTGATGGACCGCGGCGTCAGCGCCGACCGTATCAGTTACGGCAACACCATCAAGAAATCCAAGGACATCCGCTACTTCTACGAGAAGGGCGTGCGCCTGTTCTCCACCGACTCCGAAGCCGACCTGCGCAACATCGCCAAGGCCGCACCGGGTTCGAAAGTCTATGTGCGCATTCTGACTGAAGGCTCGACCACCGCTGACTGGCCTCTGTCGCGCAAATTCGGCTGCCAGACCGACATGGCTATGGACCTGCTGATCCTCGCCCGTGACCTGGGCCTGGTGCCATACGGCATCTCGTTCCACGTCGGCTCGCAACAGCGCGACATCAGCGTCTGGGACGCGGCGATCGCCAAGGTCAAAGTGATTTTCGAACGCCTGAAAGAAGAAGACGGCATTCACCTCAAGCTGATCAATATGGGCGGCGGCTTCCCGGCCAACTACATCACCCGCACCAACAGCCTGGAAACCTACGCTGAAGAAATTATCCGCTTCCTCAAGGAAGACTTCGGTGATGACCTGCCAGAAATCATCCTGGAACCAGGCCGTTCGCTGATCGCCAACGCCGGTATCCTGGTCAG
>NZ_JBFULH010001167.1:0-917 GCF_056400445.1 Pseudomonas sp. P5_B2
CGCACCGAGCGGCGCACCGAGCGGGTGGTGATCACAGAAGTGACGATTCCAGAGGCGGTTTGCACGTCGATTTCCGACACCACGTCGCCTTGCAGGATTTCCTTGATGACGCCTTTGAACTGGTTACGGACGTTGATCGCTTTGATGGTCATGATGAGGCTTCCTGTCTGAGGGCGGGCACATCCGTTCGGATGCGCAGGCCTTCAAAGTGCACCACCTGCTAGAACAACAAAAGGAATAAATAATTATCTATTTATTCTTTTTTTGAATATCAAGCGTGTGCTCCACAAGCCAGATTGAGTGGACCTTCCACCATTCGTCGCATAGGCAAATCTTTGACGCGATGCTGAAAGTGTCTGGCTTGGGGATTGCAAAGGCCGATCGTCGCCGCGCGGAAACGACGTAATTCTGGCGCAGCAAAATCAAATAAACATTTAAGGACCCCAGCGCAGCGCTTGGTGAGTCATCCGGAGATTTAACGTGTCAACCCTCAGTGAAATCGCAGCGAACCACGCGAGAATGGCTAAACCAGTACAAGAATCGACCGGATTGATTGAGCGGCACGTGCAAATTGTGGGTGGCTTCGAAGTCCCTTGCCTGGAAGAACAACCGAATATTCCACTTCACTTGATGGCTGGCGTGCAGGAGAACCATCTCGGACAGGTGCCGGGCTACTAGTTTCGAGCGTATTGCGCACCAAGAAGTGGCGCCAAACGATGGCCGACCACTTCTGGCGCACTTCTTTGGTGCGCCTTAAAACGATCCAATGATCGTTCCCACGCTCCGCGTGGGAACGATCTTTCAGCGGCGTTACTCCGAAGCCTGAGCCCGCAACCGCCGCCCAATCACATCCAGCACATCACACCCATCCCGCAACGGAATGGCGCACAGCAACGCAAAATCACTAAGAATGAACG
>NZ_JBFULH010001168.1:0-914 GCF_056400445.1 Pseudomonas sp. P5_B2
TGATAGAGGTCGGCAAGGAACATGTTCAATGCCTTGACCCGCTGAATGCAGCCGCGCTCGACCACCCGCCATTCGCTGGCAGGAATGCTGCGGGGAATAGTGTCAAAGGGAATCAGGCGCTCTGTCCCCTGCTCATCCCCATAGAGCGTGAACGTAATCCCGGCGCGATGAAACAACAGATCGGCCTCGCGTCGCCGTTGTGCCAAAAGCTCATCAGGCGTTTCGGCTAGCCAACGGGCAAACTCCCGATAATGCGGGCGGACCAGGCCGCCGGCATCGTACATTTMATCAAAATAGGTGCGGATCATGCCGTACTCCTTGTCACCAGGACATCTAGGCTTCGCAAGGCCCGTGCCATCGGCATAAACGCTTAAATATCAATAAGTTGGAAATTCACATCGCAAATACCGCACCAATCCTGTGCAGCAAACGCCCCAACTTGATTGCCCCCGCTTCATTGCAAGGCGACGTTGTCGCCTATCACCAGCATAGTCAGAGTTGATTTCACTGCCCGGCCGGCAGTGCGGATAATTCGCGCATTCGCTGAAAAAACAGCACGAACTTCCCTTTGACCGTCTGCTCAGGCGGTTTTTTTGCGTCGGGTTCTTGTTTCAGGGTTTTGCCGGAAGGGTTTTTCCGCCCCATAAACTAAAACGGCCAACCCGAAGGTCAGCCGTTAGCGCGTGTCACTGTTCATAAGCTTATGCGAGTAGCCCTCGTACCTCCTGCTTGACGCCCCATCCTTCGATGATGCCACCCAGCGGCTCGACCACGGCCTCAAAACATTGCTCGAAATCGCCGATATCATCGTAAGTGGCGTACATGACTTTGCTCAGTTCAAGTGCCCATGCGCCATCATCGCGCACACTGATTTGCGCATTTAGAGATTCGCCACGGTAAAAATGTCCTGCTGC
>NZ_JBFULH010001169.1:0-912 GCF_056400445.1 Pseudomonas sp. P5_B2
GTACCTGGGCACGAAATTGTCGGTCGCGTATCGGCGGTGGGCGCACATGTATCGGATTTCAAAGTCGGCGATCTGGTCGGTGTGGGCTGCATCGTCGATAGCTGCAAACACTGTGACGACTGTGACACAGGCCTGGAAAACTACTGCGATGAGATGGTCGGTACCTACAACTTCCCGACACCGGATGCACCTGGATGGACGCTGGGCGGCTACTCGCAAAACATCGTGGTGCATGAGCGCTACGTGTTACGCATCCGCCATCCCGAGGCGCAACTAGCTGCCGTCGCCCCGCTGCTGTGCGCGGGCATCACTACCTACTCTCCTCTGCGTCACTGGAACGCCGGCCCAGGCAAGAAAATAGGTGTGGTCGGAATCGGTGGCCTGGGCCACATGGGTATCAAGCTGGCCCATGCAATGGGCGCTCACGTCGTGGCGTTCACCACCTCTGAATCCAAGCGTGAGGCGGCAAAGGAGTTAGGCGCCCATGAGGTCGTCGTATCGCGCAACGCTGATGAAATGGCTGTTCATACCAAGAGCTTCGACTTCATTCTCAACACCGTCGCAGCCCCCCACGATCTTGATGCTTTTCTGGTGTTACTCAAGCGCGATGGGGCTCTGACGCTGGTCGGTGCGCCAGCCTCGCCTCACCCATCACCGAACGTATTCAACCTGATCATGAAGCGCCGAACGATTGCCGGCTCGATGATCGGAGGCATCCCGGAAACACAGGAGATGCTGGATTTCTGTGCCGAGCACAGCATCGTCGCCGACATCGAGCTAGTTCGGGTGGATCAGATCAACGAATCCTATGAGCGAATGCTCAAGGGCGACGTCAAGTATCGCTTCGTGATCGATAACGCCACGTTGGCTGACTAAACGCCTGAGCCAAAAAACTCCAGTGAACAACCATTC
>NZ_JBFULH010001170.1:0-909 GCF_056400445.1 Pseudomonas sp. P5_B2
CCGCAACCCCGAATAGATCAATCAAACCGTGCACGGCCGCAAGCTGTACGCCAGGAAAAAGGACGATGCCGATTTCAATTGTGAGAGGTCTGGTCATGTGTCGGTATTCACCCTGTTTATGTCGATATCGCCACGAGACACTATCACGCCTGCGAATCATCATGTCAAAAGTTTCACCACCAAACGAAAGGGGTAGGAGATGACAAACGAAGTAGCAACAGTCGCAACTCCAGAGTGGCGAATTGCAGGTGAATGGCTGGACGTCTGTTCGTGCAACTCACCGTGCCCATGCACGTTCGCTCAACCTCCCACAGGCAATCATTGCGAAGTGCTGTGGGCGTACCGAATCAATGAGGGTCACTACGGTCCGACACCCATGGCAGGCCTGAAAGTGGTCCTGCTCGCAAACTTCACCGGCAACCTTTGGGACGGCGCTTGGCTGGATGCAGGCGTATTCCTCGACTCTGCCGCCGACGATGCACAGCGAGCGGCCTTGGCGGCAATTTTCACCGGCCAGGCCGGCGGCTGGATGACACAGTTCGTACCAACGCACGTGCGTGAGCTCAGGGGTGTCGAGTTTGCGAAGATTTCAGTCGACATCGAGAGCACGCTCGAACACTGGCGGGTGACCGTCGATGACAAGGTCGAAGCGAGTGGCCAGGCCATGAAGGGGCCGACCTCCGATCCGACCAAACTGCTGCAGAGCTTCAATCCACCCGGCAGCGAAGTCGGTCCCACCGACGCGCCCGTGACTTGGGGCAAAAGCGTTGCGGGCCGTTGGAAGGCATTTGGGTTCGATCAAAACATCCCGGCCGGCCAAGCGAGTAAGCATATCCCCTTCGACTGGCACGGACCGGACGCACCATGATGAAATCGGTCCTC
This sequence comes from Pseudomonas sp. P5_B2, assembly GCF_056400445.1. Lineage (NCBI taxonomy): Bacteria > Pseudomonadati > Pseudomonadota > Gammaproteobacteria > Pseudomonadales > Pseudomonadaceae > Pseudomonas > Pseudomonas sp. P5_B2. The sequence goes on from NZ_JBFULH010001170.1 coordinate 883, forward strand.
TCCGCTTCACGATCCGCAGCTTCTGCG
>NZ_JBFULH010001171.1:0-909 GCF_056400445.1 Pseudomonas sp. P5_B2
ATCCATCATGCCTTCGCCGGTACGCTCACGCAGTTCTTTAACCAACGCTGCAGTAATTGCTGCCATTTTCAAAATCCTCTTGGATAGGTTTTCAACCATTCCACCCGACCGAACGGGCGATCAATTCTTCCCGAACCACCGTTGTAATCCACTGCACGTTACAGCTCTGCAAGTGCGGGGCCGACAAACGGTTTTCGAGGTGGCAAAAAGGGGGCCAAGCCCCCTTTTTGCTTACTGAGTCAACGCCAAGGCGTCAATTACTCAGCTGCTGCTACCGGAGCTTCTTCAACGAACTGCTCGGTGCCGCCAGCAACGTGGTTGCGACCGCGAATTACAGCGTCAGCCATCGAACCCATGTACAGCTGGATAGCGCGGATTGCGTCATCGTTGCCTGGGATGATGTAGTCAACGCCTTCCGGGCTGCTGTTGGTATCGACTACGCCGATAACCGGGATGCCCAGCTTGTTGGCTTCGGTGATCGCGATGCGCTCGTGATCAACGTCGATAACGAACAGAGCGTCTGGCAGACCGCCCATGTCCTTGATACCACCCAGGGAACGGTCCAGCTTTTCCAGATCGCGAGTGCGCATCAGCGCCTCTTTCTTGGTCAGCTTGGCGAACGTACCGTCTTCGGCTTGCACTTCAAGGTCACGCAGACGCTTGATGGAAGCACGGATGGTTTTGAAGTTGGTCAGCATGCCGCCCRACCAGCGGTGATCGACGTACGGCGAACCGCAACGTGCTGCTTCTTCAGCAACGATCTTGCCAGCGGAACGCTTGGTGCCGACGAACAGAATCTTGTTTTTGCCCTGGGCCAGACGCTCTACGAAAGTCAGAGCTTCGTTGAACATTGGCAGGGTTTTTTCAAGGTTGATGATGTGGATCTTGTTACGCGCGCCGAAAATGTAT
>NZ_JBFULH010001172.1:0-905 GCF_056400445.1 Pseudomonas sp. P5_B2
TACCTTGAGTGCCTAAATAATGATCAGTGCTAATTTGTCGGCTGGCAGCTCTAATGCCTTTAGCATAGTGATAGTAAATTACAAGACGCCAGAAATCACCAAAATATGTTTAGATCTATTGCGCCAGCATGTAGGCAATAGCGTCCCAATATGGGTAGTAGATAACTATTCCGCCGATGAAAGCACTGAGTATTTGAGATCGCTTGACTGGATTAATTTAATTGAGCGTTCTGTCTCTGAACCGGAGCCAGGCCATATTGCGCATGGCAAAGCACTTGATCTGGTTTTGGAGCGAGTTGAAACTGATTATTTGTTCCTTATGCATACTGACACATTTATTTTCGATAAAAACGTTTTCCCGATGATGTTGAATAAATGCATTAAAAATCCAAAAATCGCAGCCGTCGGATGTGTAGAGCAATTAAATCGTGGAACCACAAGAACTCTTTGGCGTTTTAGTTCGCGACTGTTCAAACACCATTTCAGACGCCTGAAAATATCTGTTGGATTACGCTCCAGAGAGCCTAAGCCCTACAGGGAAGTGTACTTGAAGAGTTTCTGTACGTTATGGAATTGCAAGCTTATCAAGCAGTATGGCCTGCATTTTTCGATGGACGATCGTGTTCCTGGTTATACTCTCCAAGACCGCATGACTGAGCGTGGCTATGTCGTTGAAATGTTATCGCCGCGTAAAATTTTCAGCTATCTGGATCATATTCAGTCGGGTACTGTCGCAGCGGCTGGGGGCTATGAATCGACTCACAGACGAACAAAAATGTACAATAACATTCTTAAGCGCGTGAACAAGGACAACAGCAAGGCATAAGTTAAGCAGGCTCACACGAGCAATGCGTTTGGCTCTGTTTCAAGGCATCCCACAGGTTTTTTGTATTAAGTTATTGGAG
>NZ_JBFULH010001173.1:0-905 GCF_056400445.1 Pseudomonas sp. P5_B2
CAGGTAGCCCGTAGGATGTCCGTGAGTCAGGCGTCCTGACTGGGCAGCGTAGTCAAAGGCGTTTGCAAAAAAGGCGCAGGGCGCAACGCGCATCAAGGCGCCACAGCCTTTGCTGTTGTTCTCGGCAACCGCGCCCAGCCGCGGACTGGCCTTGAGTGCACCTAGGCAAGTAGTGCCAGGGGCACGCCGAGACCAGAGCTCCGATTGCTTGATCAGCCAGCCGTCCACGCCGATCGGCATCGCCGTAGGGTAGTCCTGGGTTATCAGCCAGCGCAGCAACGAATGGTGAATAATGCTGGGGACGTGGCAAGTCCCTCTTGAGCTGCCGCACACATAAGCCCGTAGCAAGCCTTCTGCGGTGAAAAGCATCATCTGCGTGTCGTCGGTGATGGCGCCGGTGGTACCGAAAGCAGGAGCAAAATCAACGATACCTTGCGGACCGAACTTAGCCTCAATAGCTGACCATTCGAGAAACTCCACTGGGGCGCCTAGCGCATCACCGACGGCGCCGCCGAGCAGGCAACCCTTGATCCGTTCAAGTCTGTTCATGTCCTTTCCTCATCCCTCTGCAGGGATCAATTCCTGCAGAATCACCAGCTTTCTTTGCAACTGCTGGACGTGCTCTTTCTCGGCTCGCAACGCCGAACGCAGTTCGCGGTTTTCCATTTCCCAGATCCGCGCCCAGCGCACATTTTTTTGGCAGCCCATAGCCATCTGCCAGAGCTCACGTAATCTCAGACACTGATGCAGTAACACCAGCAGAATTGCTCCCATCATCAGCAATGCACCCGTCGAAACCGCTTCCGACATACTCATGTCCACTTCCTTTCATGACTTCAATTCATTTTGAAGACAGACACACGATATGTAGTGTTTAACGACAGGTCTAGAATGTAGACTTATAC
>NZ_JBFULH010001174.1:0-905 GCF_056400445.1 Pseudomonas sp. P5_B2
GCCCTGAGACGCCCGGAGTTAACCTGATATCACTCGTTTGAACTGATGCCATTTGTGCTGCCAGGCGACTGTCCAGTGGGGGGCTGCCGTTCCCGTGCCGGCGATCTCCAGCATTGGATGATGTCCGATTACCCGCTCCAGTACAGATTCCTGATTCGGTTCAACATCCACAAAGAAGATGTGTTTTCCATCTTCCAGCATCTGTTTAAAGTTGCGAAAGTGAGTGTTCGGCACCTGGAACCCAAAAAAACCGCCTTCCCAGATGCAGAAGCCCACAATAACAATGGCAAGGAAGATAAACGGCATCCAGCCTGCGGCGGATTCGGTCCAGCCCAGCCAATAGGCGGCACCCAGGACCAGCGCTGCGAGTGGCACACCGACCACTGCACCCATCCCACCAGAGTGAACAGCATCTTGTTCCATTAACGAGCTAATCTCGTGGAGGTGATGTTGTTCAACATCAGAAACCTTTCCACTGAGCACATGAATCTGTTCGGAATTGATGCCGCTGGCTTCCAATTCATATTCAATGGTTTCAAGATCGTCGAGATTGTCACTGATGTAATAGTGTCGATTCATGCCACACCTCACAGCTCGTGTTTGCCGTAGACCCCCTGTGTCCGGCAGCCGATAACAAGAGATTTGCATTCGGTATCCGTACCGTGAAGAACGTTGCACGCTTCATGCAATCTGAACGAAGTATAGCACTCGCCAGCACGCTGATCGGTCGGTAGCAGGACCGGATGCTGGCCGCGCAAGTTGATACATGTGTTTGCCTTTGTCGCTACCGAGAAGCRTCATCGTGTACATACGAGATCCTCCGGCCGAAAACGAGAAAAGCCCTGCAAGCGTAAACCTGCAGGGCTTCTTGGTCAGGCTGACGCCTCTAGTTACAGAGCCATATC
>NZ_JBFULH010001175.1:0-903 GCF_056400445.1 Pseudomonas sp. P5_B2
GTCCTCATAACCGAGGATACGCGATGCCAAACTCAGATCTGCTCCCTTCCCTGCTGTTCAAGCTCAACGAAAACCAGCTCGCCTTGGAAGCTGCCATCATGGAGCTTTCGAACTGGGTCGAGCAGCGCGGATCTGCCGACGTTGCCGACAACGTCCGTGGGGCCCTGGACACCATCGACAAGAATGAGGAGTTCATAAAGATAACGCTTGCAGTGCTGATGACACCCGAGTGACTGAGATCAAGGCAGTTGACCAACACCATTACTTCGAAATTCCAAGGGGGTGAGGAAAAGTACTCGGAGCCAATGAAACCGGGTACTTCCTCGCTTTCTAACTCTCGGTTTTAACGTGACTTACTCAGTCATCCAAAGGCTCCAACTATTGGGGCCTTTATATGCTTTCAGCCGTCTCCGGATTTCCATCTGCTCACCGCTTTCCATGTTAGGTCACCTTGCTGGATAGCCTATCGGGGGGTCTCAGCTAGCCATACTCGCGTTAATCAATGCCTCAATTTTCTGGAGGTTTTGCTCATTGAGCCGCGACAGCACCACTCTGCATCACGGTTTTGAAAGTCTCGACTAGACTCTTGTTTTCGGGGGGGACTGCTGTTCAACTTGGAGAGCAAACTATGAAAACAACCTTGTTAACGTTAACGCTTGCTATGGCACCATTGCTGGTTGGAGCGGCCGTCGCCGATACAACCAAACCCAATATTTTATTCATTATGGGAGACGATATTGGCTGGATGCAGCCTAGTGTTTATCACCGAGGCTTGATGGTCGGCGAGACTCCGAATATAGATCGTATTGCTAATGAAGGATCGATCTATATGGACTATCTCGCCGAGCAAAGTTGCACTGCTGGACGCAACGCGTTTTTCACCGGCATGCATCCTTTGCGCAC
>NZ_JBFULH010001176.1:0-903 GCF_056400445.1 Pseudomonas sp. P5_B2
AGGATATAAAGGTCATGCGGCAAGCCATACTCAATCACATCGCCGCTGACAGGATCGAGCATTTCAAAATACTGAGTCTCCGCACGTTTCCCCCCATCAGGTGCTAGGCGTTTATCGGACTCAATAGCCACGATGGAACCACCGAAGACCTGCACAGCGGGCCCACGATTAATTTCATCAATAATCAGCAGGGACGCACCGTTGGCGGTTTTAGCATGCTCACTAGCCCGATACAGCGTCCCTTTGACGATGGCAAAGTCAGGCTCTCCAGCCTTTTTGTTCACCGCAGGGGTGATCCCTGACACGAAATCTCGGTACTTTGAGCTTTGATGAAATACTGTACGAAATACCCTACGGCTCATCTTGGTGGGAGCAGGAACGTCCTTAGCATCCTCGCCCGCAGCGGGTGGGATCGGGACGCCCCCCGAGCGATTAAGCTTCGGCGCCCCTCCTGCGGGAGCAATTCCGAAAGCCGACTCAAAGGCTAAAGCAACCTCAGCAAGCAACCTCGACTTACCTGTACCTGGCGGACCTGAGATCAACACATTCCGGGAGCGGGCCAACAACTTCAATGCCTCTTTGCAGTGATCACTTGTCATTTGCAGAACCAACCGGCATTTGTGAAATCATGGTACCCGAGAGCGACCTGATTGGATGGACGAGCGGCATCAAGGCAATCTAAAAGCACCTTAGCGACTACAGGATGCCACTCATTTGGTGTTCGCAACGACCTCTCTTCGGCGTAGTGGGGCCACACAGACCCATCGTCTTCTTGGATTAGCAGCAGCAAGACCCTATTACCAACACCAATCTTTACCTTAGTGGCATCGAAGCATCCATACTCGTGAATACGTGCTATTCGACCCTCCCCAGGTCTGGCGTCTGTCGGCGGCTCCATATATG
>NZ_JBFULH010001177.1:0-903 GCF_056400445.1 Pseudomonas sp. P5_B2
GTGGATGCAGAGTTGAATGCTGCGGTCGGGCACTTTTGCACATAAATATTAACGGTTAAAGCGAAAGGTTTTCTTCGTTGGATAGCTGGATAGTCGCGACCAGATAAAAGAGCTTAGGCTGCGCAGGCGTAATGCAGTCGATTTCGATGACTAATAAAGTATAGCTTTTATGCAGCATGATGCCTTCACCTCTCAGCTTCTTTCTGTAACCGTATTTTTGATGATCGCGTCTTTCGAATCGCAAGACTCGCGCTGGCTAATTCCTAACTAACTTCAGCAAAGTAATCCCTTCCATATTTGGTCATTCGTGAGCAGCGCTGCCGGCCAACTCCAGGCGTCCAGCTGTCTCCCGAGCTGGAAGCTGAACGTTAGCAGCGCTACAGACTGCTTACGATTCGCCAAATCATGACCGTCTTCAGCAGTTCGAGCACAGGAACTACGATTGCAGGTATGGCGAGCATCCCGCGCAGCACTCACAACCAGTTTCCCATTAGCATGGTAGTTGCCCGAAATTACGGATGGCTTAGTTCGGCCGCGGCGGTCCCGTCCTTGATTTGCAAATGCAGCAACACAGCTGCGCTTCGCGCAACTGTGTTGCTCATTGCCCGCTTCTCGGCCCGCGGGCGATAAATCTCGATCCTCCGCGGCGCAGAACCAACGTCGGCCACCGGCCAAAATGTGGCATGCACGGCATTGGCGCCCCTTGAACGGAACAGGCCATCGAGGGATTCGACTGTCCTCTCACTCCCCTCGGAAGATCATGCGGACAGGACGATCAGGTAATAATGACCGAGCTGCGGCGTCCAATTTAGGATCTGCTTGGTGGTGAGCTTAACCAGCCGTAGCGACTTCTCGACGTTTAAGTGCGTTGCGATGTGCATGGAATTGGCTTTCTCACTGGAG
>NZ_JBFULH010001178.1:0-902 GCF_056400445.1 Pseudomonas sp. P5_B2
ACGCGGGGCAATACGCGGGGCAATAATATCCCAACAGACCACCTGTAACAATATATTTTCGATCACTATCTGGTTAAAAACAATCGTAACCCTATAAATATCCACACAATTTTTATGGATCATTGGAAATCTATAACTGAGTCAAGCCATCGCACGCTGCCCGCCACTGAAGTCGCAAGACGCACGAGCCCAGCGCGACGACTGGGCACCGGTTACTTCCTGTTTTCCATCATCTTGTCAGCAAGGGCCTTGGCTCTTTCAATCAGCAGGTTCTGCCTGTCTTCGTGAGTAGCCCCTCCTACGACCGGTGCGGTCAGATTGCTTTCCGCAATCAACGCAGCACAGAAATATTGATCCCAAACAGCCCTGCTTTCAGACGCCTGTTTGTTCATTTGATCGGCGATCATATGCGGCTCCTTTTTGGTGAAGTAGCACTGCTATCTTACGCCCGCTTCCGGCAGGTTGCAGGTTGCAGGTTGCAGCAGGGCGTACCGGGAAAATGGCCACAGAGAAACGCAGAAGAGAGATTAGAGCGGGTTAGTTATATCTATCGTCACGATCATGAGCAGATGCTATCCAATGATGGGCACTATTCGGGATGGGTTTTTGACGCCAAAAATTGATGGTTGGCCACTAATTAGCCACCAGCTAAGATCAAGGCACGAATGACATTGGCAAAGGGAACGTTATGAGCAGCGCACCTAAGCACGGCTGGAAATGGGCTTATCAAAAACTGCGCGTGTAGTGGTCTAATGAAACCGGACACCCATTTAGGCGAGAATGCTCGCCAGATCGAGGTGTCAGATGACCAAACAACGCCGTTCCTTTTCTGCTGAATTCAAACGCGAGGCTGCCGACCTCGTGCTCAAGCAAAACTACAGCTACATCGAAGCCAGTCGTTC
>NZ_JBFULH010001179.1:0-899 GCF_056400445.1 Pseudomonas sp. P5_B2
CAAACGCTGGGGCGAATGGGGTTATTTTGGAGATACAACATGACCGATCTGACTCTGAATGCAGAAGTCCGTTCCGACCTGGGGAAAGGTGCGAGCCGCCGCCTGCGTCGTCTCGCAAGCCTGGTACCAGCTGTAGTTTACGGTGGCGAAAAAGCCCCTGAATCCATCAGCATGCTGGCTAAAGAAGTTGCCAAACTGCTCGAAAACGAAGCGGCTTACAGCCACATCATCGAGCTGAACGTTGGCGGCACCAAGCAAAACGTAATCATCAAGGCTCTGCAGCGTCACCCGGCCAAAGGCCACGTGTTGCACGCTGACTTCGTACGCGTAGTTGCCGGCCAAAAGCTGACCGCTATCGTTCCTGTGCACTTCATCAACGAAGCTGCTCCAGTGAAGAAAGGCGGCGAGATTTCGCACGTTGTTGCTGAAATCGAAGTGACCTGCCTGCCAAAAGACCTGCCTGAATTCATCGAAGTTGACCTGGCTAACGCCGAAGTCGGCTCGATCATTCACCTGTCCGACATCAGCGCTCCTAAAGGCGTTGAATTTGTTGCTCTGGCTCACGGTAACGACCTGGCTGTTGCCAACGTTCACGCTCCACGTGTTGCTCCAGAAGCTGCAGAAGGCGCTGCAGAGTAATTTTACTCTGTACGCCGGAGTGACCGGAAACATCGCGGACTGGAACGTAGCGAGAAAGCGGGCGAGAACGCGGAGTTTACATAATGGTAAATGAGCAATTTTCGTCCACTTTCGCCGCACACACTGATTGCGGCGATGTTATCCACCACTCCAAGGAAGGGCCCCTATCGTGACTGCCATTAAACTGATCGTTGGCTTGGGAAATCCAGGTGCTGAATACGAACAGACCCGGCATAACGCAGGGGCCCTTTTTGTTGAGC
>NZ_JBFULH010001180.1:0-899 GCF_056400445.1 Pseudomonas sp. P5_B2
GTGTGCACGTCGATCCACTAGGCCAGAAGGTGGCGATGGCTGATCCAATTTCCAAAGGCGAGCGCGCACGTTTCCTTGCGCAGAGCCAACCGCTGATGGCGCGCATGGATCAAGAGAAATCCACCATGCTGGCTTCGAGCAAGCGCTAAGACATGACGCTCTATATAGGTGTGATGTCCGGAACCAGTCTCGATGGCCTGGACATCGCGCTGGTCGAGCTCTCCCCGGCGATCAAGCTTATCGCCACACACTACATTCCCATGCCTGAATCCCTGCGCACCGAGCTGCTTGGCTTGTGCGCCAGCGGCCCGGACGAGATTGCCCGCTCTGCCATCGCCCAACAAAACTGGGTAAAACTGGCGGCCCAGGGCATTCATACCCTGCTTGATCAACAAAACCTGAAGCCCGAAGACGTTCGCGCGATTGGCAGCCACGGCCAGACCATTCGCCACGAGCCGGCACGCGGCTTCACGGTACAGATCGGCAACCCTGCCCTGCTGACCGAGTTGACCGACATCACCGTTGTCAGTGATTTCCGCAGCCGTGATGTTGCCGCTGGTGGCCAAGGTGCACCACTGGTTCCAGCCTTCCACGAAGCCTTGTTTGATGAACGCGCAGGTCATCGCGCGGTGTTGAACGTTGGCGGATTCAGCAATCTCAGCCTGATCGAACCCGGCAAACCCGTTGCGGGTTTCGACTGCGGTCCGGGTAATGTGCTGCTGGATGCCTGGATTCACCAGCAACGCGGCGACAATTTTGATCGCGACGGCCAGTGGGCAGCTAGCGGCGAAGTCGAACCGGCACTGTTGAATGAACTGCTGAGCGATCCTTTCTTCGTGACCAAAGGCCCTAAAAGCACCGGCCGCGAAGTGTTCAACCTGCCCTGGCTGACACTTCAC
>NZ_JBFULH010001181.1:0-898 GCF_056400445.1 Pseudomonas sp. P5_B2
GCCCTACAGGCAAAGATAAAGTCGAATGCCGAGCATTTATGGCGTGGATGGTTGCGACTGCAGCCGAATCGGCTCTCTGCATCGGATCGATCCTTGCTCAGCAAGTACCGCGCTTTACTGAAAATGGTCATCGACACAGGAACGGATGCACAACTTGAAAATAAAATTCTCCGGCAATACTACTCTCTGTTTTCCAGAGTCAGTCATCTACTTTCATGCTGGGCTGTGACGTCGCTATCAGCAAAAGGCAAATTACCTTTTAATCCGAATCATTTTGATCTCGTAATCTTCGATGAGGCAAGTCAATGCGATATTGCTTCGGCATTGCCACTGTTGTATCGGGCAAAGCGAGCAGTTGTTATTGGAGACCCAAAGCAGTTAGCTCACATTAGTGGATTGGTTCGCGGTCAGGACCAGCAGCTGCTCGATAAATTCGGACTGCTGTTGGATTATCCTCAATGGGCATACTCCTACACCTCCCTATTTGATCTGGCATATGGACTGGCTAAAACATCCGATATCGTCAACCTGCGAGATCATCACCGATCTCATGAAGATATCATTGAATTCTCCAACAAGACATTTTATGAAGGCGACTTAAGGGTAGCGACTCGCTATAGCGAATTAAAGCATCCAACACCTGAAGACCCAGGTATCAGATGGGTTGACGTGAAGGGAGTGGTAGATAGGCCCGAGAGTGGTGGAGTAATAAATGATGTGGAGGCGCGGGCTGTGCTCAAAACGTTGCAGCAGCTCGTAATTGAGCGAAATTACCAAGGGTCTGTTGGTGTCGTCAGTCCATTCCGGGCTCAGGCGAACCACATACGACAACTGGTTAATGACGATGCTGTGCTATCGGAGAAACTTACCAGCCAAAATTTTCTAGTAGATACGGTTC
>NZ_JBFULH010001182.1:0-896 GCF_056400445.1 Pseudomonas sp. P5_B2
GTTACTGTGAGAGCCGCCGGAATGATCGGAACCGCTGTGACCCGCGTGACCACCGCCTGTACCGCCAACGCCACCACCGTGACCACCACCACCTCCGTTACCGTTACCGCCACCACCTCCGTTACCGCCGCCACCACCATCCTTCGCAAAGGCGGAGCTCATGACAGACAGATCAACAGGCAGTAATGGGGCTGCTGCAAGCATCAGGGCGCAGGACATTACAGCAACGAGACTCTTGTTTTTTAAAAGCATGATTGCTTCCATAGGGTTGTGATATCGCATGCTTAAGACGCATTTGACCCCAGACAGTTCAAGTCCCGCGACAGGAGGAATATGTGTTTGCGAACCCACCGCATTCGCCACCACGGATCAATCAAAAGCCCCGTTGAGAACTTCGTAAACAAGTCCGGTTGCCAGCGCAACCAATATCAAATCGGTGCCCGCTTGTTGCCATTCATATCCATCATAATGAGGCAGCCTGCCAACTAGCCGACCGTCCAGTTTTTTGGCAATGCCGGGTGGAAGTGGTTTGCCACGGGCGAGGTTCTTTTGAATGCCAGGCGGCAAGGCAGGCGCGGGACTCCAGTAGTCCTGATACCCGCCAATAATCCCCATAACGTTCGCATGATTGATAGTTGGGCCGTTATCCCAATCGCTGCCATTGGAATGCTTGCCTTGGCCACCCTGGTTGCCATGAACTTCACTGTTATGCGGGTTGCCCTTGCCGTTTCCCTGGCCTTTTCCATTGCCGGGGTCGGCTAATGCCGTGGTTGAGCCGCAGAACAGCGCAAGGCATGTAACGGCTGCAATCAATGGGCGAAATCTGAACATATGTCGCTCCTTTATCTTAGTGGGACGTCTTTGAATTTAACTCTCCACACCAAATGACACACTGA
>NZ_JBFULH010001183.1:0-894 GCF_056400445.1 Pseudomonas sp. P5_B2
TCTTCAAGCTTCGCGTGGCTGCCCSGGCAACAAGAAGTCCGAAGAAGTGGCCAAAAACAAACGCAAACCCGCAATGAAGAATTAATTTGAAAGGCTAGTGGATTATTTTCGGCTGCGACGTAGTCGACCCGGATGCACAGCAGGAATATGGATGGCTGTGGGCCCTTCCATTTCGCGTTTCTCCCTGGGCTATGTCGCGTTTGCYGCAATTGCTCCAAGCTAGACAAGGTCTTGCAGGACGACAAGGAACGTCGCCAAATAGTAATCAGGCGTATTAGTTGGAGGAGTTGCAATGACAACAATCGATGTGAAATCCCGATTCGAAGCAAAGCTTCTTCGTCCGGCAAAGCCTGGTAATGATACGTCGTGGGCATTCGTAGTACTGCCAAGAGACGCGAGTGAACAGCTTCCGAGGCGAGGAAGGACGACAGTTGAAGGCACAATCAATGGGCACCATTTCCAGGCTACCCTTGAGCCGGATGGTCAGCTGAGCCATTGGCTGCAGGTAAGTAGAGAGTTACACGAAGCCGCAGGTGCGGCCGTTGGGGATATCGTTACACTAGAGCTAACCCCTGTGAAGAAGGAACCCGAGCCTGACATCCCACCAGATTTTCAGGAGGCACTGGCAGCCACTCCCGAGGCTCGTAAAGTCTGGAACAATACGACGACCATCGCACGAGTAGACTGGATCCACTGGATTACTTCTGCCAAGCAACTTAAGACGCGCGCAAAACGAATTGGTGATGCCTGCGATATGCTTGCATCGGGCAAGAAGCAGGTTTGCTGTTTCGACCAGTCTGGCTACTACAGTAAGGCCTTCCGTGCGCCTGAGGCAGAAAATTTTTAAATGGAACAGTCCGTTGAATACGCCTGAAGCGGGTCAACGGGATATTG
>NZ_JBFULH010001184.1:0-893 GCF_056400445.1 Pseudomonas sp. P5_B2
CTACTGGTCAGTAGTCTGAAGCAGTTGATCCATCCTCGAGCCGTGATTCAGAAGAAGTACAACGGTCATCCCATTGACGAGGAGATCTTGCGCTCACTGCTGACCTTCTCGTTTTTCTTCACCGTCACTATTGCCGTCATCGCCTTGGGCCTGGCTCTCATCGGGCTCGACTGGATAACAGCGTTGAGCGGTGCCTCCACTGCGGTGTGCAACGTCGGGCCGGGGCTTGGCACGATCATTGGGCCGGCAGGGAATTTCTCAACATTACCCGATGCCGCCAAATGGCTGCTGACCGTTGGAATGCTTCTAGGGAGACTGGAAATCCTGACGGTGTTGGTACTCTTCACTCCAGTTTTCTGGAGATATTGAGCTTTACGGTTTGAGATGTATCACCCATTTAGAACTGTTCAAGAGCCTGGACGCGGCAGAGCGGTTGGCACAATTGGCTCCCGTTTCTTGGGCGGGGTCACCAAACGCTATTGCGGATGTGCCTTGGTTTGCTTAGCGAATGCCGGCGCCCGCCAGGGACTCCGACGACCACTGTGCCTTGGAGAGCGGATCGACGTACTTGATGCCGCCGTACGGGCCGACTACACCGTTGATGTTGTAGGAACCGCCCACCAAGTCATAGACGGTGTTTTTCCCAGCGCACGAAGTCGGGTGCCAAGTGATTCGGGGTGGTGATCGACTTCGGATCCTGAGCGTAGGTCAACTTGTAGGGATTGTACGGCACGATCATTTCTTGCTTGCCGACCAACTTCCAGTCGTAGCGATCCAGCGCACCGTTGAACACGAAAACGTCGTCGTAAGTACCGGCGCCGGCGGTGCCGGGGTTAGGCGTGTCGTAGGCCAGGTTCGGTGCCAGCTTCACACGGCGCTGACCAGGCAGGTAC
>NZ_JBFULH010001185.1:0-890 GCF_056400445.1 Pseudomonas sp. P5_B2
CTTTGAACACTTGATGTCCGAAACACCTTCCGCAAGACTCAGGTACGCCAAGGCCATACAGGACTATAAGTAACAGCCTCGACGTATCCATACTATCGGTTTACAATTTATAGATATGTATAAATTCTATAAACCAGCTGGAGGGGCAGCATGATAGGCGAACGCCTAAAGCGCGCACGCGCAGCTGCTGGCCTTTCAATGCAGGCCTTGGGGCAGCAGGTTGGCGTCAGCGCCAACATGATCAAAAAATACGAGCATGGCGAAAGCATGCCCAGCTCAGGAATTCTGATTCGCCTAAGTAAAGCCCTAGCAGTGCGATCGGAGTACTTCTTCCGCCCAGTCAAGGTCGAACTCACGGGGGTGGAGTACCGAAAGCGCTCCAGTACACCTCAGAGCACATTGAAGCGTATTGAAGCCGATGTCTTAGATCAGGCCGAGCGCTGGCAGGAGTTGGCAAACCTGTGGCCTGCGTTTCCCGTCCAGCAGTTTTCCACACCGGCGCAGCTACTGGCCAAAATCGATTCCATGGAACAGATCGACACCTTAGCTGATCAACTCCGCGCCGCTTGGAATCTGGGGCTAACCCCCATTCCCGACCTAATCGATGTCCTAGAGTCCCATGGCATCTTGGTGATCATTACCAAGGTCGACTTACAGGCGAAATTCGATGGATTGCAAGCTTCTGTAGCCGACAAGCCAGTGATCGTGGTGTCCGCTAACTGGCCCGGTGACCGCCAACGCTTCACCTTGGCCCACGAGCTCGGTCATTTACTACTGCATGGTCGCCTGGAAACAGATCTCGACGAAGAGAAAGCATGCAATCGATTTGCTTCTGCGCTTCTGCTGCCGGCCATCGTCATGCGCCAACAGCTGGGCGAAAAGCGTCACAT
>NZ_JBFULH010001186.1:0-887 GCF_056400445.1 Pseudomonas sp. P5_B2
CTCTTACCGGCGCTGTAAACCGCAGCAGCAACAACTCTACCCATGATTCWGGTTCACTTCTTATTAGCAGATGGCAGTGGCAGGCAATCTTCAGCTTAGCCTTGTCTACTGCTTGAGAGTGAGCGAACTCTGCAGAGTTCGAAGGGAAAAGCTCCAAGGTGAAAGTTTGCAGGCAAAAGAAAACCCGCACWTGGCGGGTTTTCTTTCTACGCGGCTTGCAGTTGCCTATCCATCGAGGCGATGCACTCGCGCATTTGCTCACGACACTGTTCCATCAGCATGGGCATGTCGTCCAGGCTCAATCCCGCTGTCGGAATGGCCGGCAACGAACGAATCAGAATTTTCCCACTGCGCCAGCGGTTCAATCGCATGTGTTTGACGTAACTGCTGACACACACCGGCACGATCGGCACGCCGGCAGCAATTGCCATCTGGAACGCGCCTTTCTTGAACGGCAGCAATTCTTCGCCAAGGTTGCGCGTGCCTTCCGGAAAGACCCAGATCGAAGTGTCTTCATGCTGCAAGGTGTGCGTGGTGGTCAGCATCGACTGGCGCGCTTTTTGCGCATTGCCGCGGTCGATCAGCACGTTACCGGCCAGCCAGAACAGCTGCCCGAACAGCGGCACCCACTTAAGGCTTTTCTTGCCGATGCACACGGTGCGGCGGGGCACCACGTTGCCGAACACAAACAAGTCGTAGTTGGACTGGTGATTAGCGACGATCACGCAGCTCTCAGGCTTGTTCATCAATGGCGCGACATCGGTCTTCACCCGTAAACGCAAAATACACATCGCCGGCCACKCATACAGGCGTGCGCACAAACGGCTGTTGTCCGGGTTGAACGGGCGGCACAGGCCCAGAATCACACCGAGCACACCAGCCAGAAT
>NZ_JBFULH010001187.1:0-883 GCF_056400445.1 Pseudomonas sp. P5_B2
ACGTCATTCTGAAGCGCCTGCCGACGCGGTGTAGCTTTCATCGTTTCAATCCCGCAGGTGGTGCCTTTCCAATTCGGGTGGTTACCGGTTGCATCCGGGTTATACCGGGATTCGCGGCCTCTAGCTCTGGGCCGAAATCCTCCATGCGCACGTCAAAAATTGAAATGGCTATCTGCTCGCTGCCGTGAGAATGGGAAATCAATCGACGGTGCTCTTTATCGTAAGGAGCTTGGGCCGTCGAGCCGCCGAACTCGCCGATGTTTGCGATCAGAATATGCTGGTACATGTGGTACCTCAACGCCGCAACCATCCCATCGAACGTCTTCACATCCTTGTTCATGGCCGACACGACATACATGTGGCTTTCATCTCGCAGGTCTGCCGCCAACGCTAAATCTGTTGCGTCGAAACAGATGGATCCGGTCAAGCGGTAGGGCCTATCGCCTGAGCTCGATGGGTCAGACAGTTCTATCACCACTTGATAAGGCCGCCAGGATTTGATTCCGAGTTCAACTTCCTCAGGCGTGAGGTGGAATTTACCTTGATCGACCTGCACCCAAGAACGACGGTTTGCGCGCCGCTGAGGGACTAACCATCGACCGGTGTTGATTGTTTCGCCTGTTCCTGGCTCCTTCGCGCCAAGCAACCCGTAGAACAGCATCGCACCGGTTGCGTCTGAAAATGCGCGCATAAGGTCTTGATCGTCATCGTGAATGCTGAGCTCGGGAAACACTACCAAATCAAAATGCGGCTTCTGCGATCGCCCCAACACGTAGTCCCGTGCGGCTAGATGCTTAGTAGTCAGATGTAGTAACGCAGCAGTATGGTTTCGATGTTTCTCTCTGTAGCCGGGCACCTCAAGACCATCAAGTCCGCTCTCAAA
>NZ_JBFULH010001188.1:0-882 GCF_056400445.1 Pseudomonas sp. P5_B2
GCTTTGAGCCTGACTCGTCAGATGAAGATCGCCTGAACTTTTTGCAAGCTGCCGCACAAGCCGTCCGTGATGGCCGCTTAAGTAAGTCCAAGAGCTTTAGTGATCAGCCCGCCGAAGATGAGGGCGAGTAGCCATATGGATACTTTTTTGATGGTCGTCCTGTGCTCTTCCCAGAAGCGCCTCAGTGGCGGCCGATTGAATCCGGCCATCGAGAAAAACTCGTCTTCATGCGTGTACAGACTCAAGTCCCAATGCTTTTCCTTCCAGCGCTTGAAAGCCTCTTTGATCTTTTTCATGCCAGGTCTCTGTGATTTCGATTTCGAGTGGAATCAAAACGATATCACGGATGCATCTGGCACCTATTCGCTGCACGCCTGAATCGCAGGCACAAAAAAGCCGGTGGCTAGACCGGCTTCTTAAACAGCAACAACTCAAGGGGCCATTATGAACACGATCGTCGCTCCAAGCAATACGGTCACCATGTCCAGTCGGGAGATCGCCGATCTCACTGGCAAGTACCATCACCACGTCGTCCGCGACATCAAGCGCAACCTTGCCGAGCTGAATATCGATCCATCCACTTTTGGATGCATCTACCGGGATGAGCGCAACCGGGCTCAAACCGAATACTTCCTCGGTCATGACCTGGTCATGACATTGCTCACCGGTTACAGCACTCCGCTTCGTCATTGTGTCGTGACACGTTTGGGCGAACTCGAAAACGTGTCGCGACAGGTTGTCACGGTTCCGAAAACTCTCCCTGAAGCCCTAAGGCTCGCCGCCGATCAGGCAGAGCACAACCTTCAGCTGCAGACCGTCATCCAGAAGCAAGCGCCGAAGGTCGCGGCGTTGAATCGTCTCGCCAATACCCAGGGCTCCGTC
>NZ_JBFULH010001189.1:0-882 GCF_056400445.1 Pseudomonas sp. P5_B2
AGCTTGAGAAGATCGAAAGCTTTGCCAGCGTGGCGGGTATTGAGAGCTGGCAACTCATCACCCCGGACGCTCACGGCGATTGGCTGAAACAGCGTGATGACAGTTTCAATCAGTTCATTGTCTTAGGAGAAAAGGGCGAAAAAAGCGCAGCGCCACTATTCGAGAACTATTCAAGGGGGCTTGAAACCGGCCGAGATGCTTGGATTTACAACTGCTCCCAAGTGGCCCTTGAGCAGAACGTTAAAAAGATGATTGAGGTTTATAACTCAGAGGTCATTCGGTTGCAGGGAGCAACGCCGAGCGCCGATAGAAGGGCCCGAGAGGAGATGGTGAGAGATTTCGTGAACACTGATAGCACCAAGATTAGTTGGACACGTGGCCTTCGCTCAGATTGTGCAGCGGGTAGGCCGGCGACTTTCAATCCCAAGGGATTGACTACCAGTCTCTACAGGCCATTTACAAAGCAGCACGCTTACTTTGATCGGATGCTCAATGCCTATGTGAACCAAATTCCGCGCATCTATCCTAATACAGAATCTGAGAATCTGACGATATGCATGACAGGCAGAGGGGAGAACACGCCCTTCTCTGTTTTGATTTCAAACTGCATTTCAGAACTGAAGTTCCAGTACAACAGCCAGTGTTTTCCTCTCTACCTATATGACGACGCTGCCGAAGTGGGTGAACAGTACCATCCCGGTCTGTTTGATGCTCCGCCCCAGCAGAAACACCGCCGCCGTGACGCCATCACTGATGAAGGACAGGCCTACTTTCTAGTCGCCTACCCTGGCGAGAAGATCAACAAGGAAGACGTTTTCTACTATGTCTACGGCATCCTGCATTCAGCGGATTACCGCGAACGCTATGCCGATAACCTAAGCA
>NZ_JBFULH010001190.1:0-880 GCF_056400445.1 Pseudomonas sp. P5_B2
ATCTCGGCCATGCAACCAGCATAGGTCCTTACGAGAAAATCAACTGGAATGGGCAAAAAATCCGCTCAATCACCGGTGTGCTCTGTGACCAGGATGGCAAGGCTGAATACCTGCTTTGCATAAACCTAAACTTCTCCATTCTGGAGCAAGCTCATCATGCACTGGCTGCATTCTTCCAAGTCAGCCGACTTATTCCGCAACCCGATGCGCTGTTCAAGGATGATTGGCAGGAGCGAATAAACACCTTCCTGCATGCTTGGCTACAAGATCGCAATTTGTCGCTACGTACTCTCAAGAACCAGGACAAGCGCGCCTTGGTGGAAGCGCTCTTTGCTGAAGGCGCATTTGAAGGCCGCAGCGGAGCTGATTATGTAGCTAATGTCCTTAACATGGGGCGCGCTACGGTTTACAAATATTTGAAACAACTTCGAGGCTAGCCAGCGTGTGCACGAAGGAGCCGGACGTCAAACACTTGGCTCCTTGATGATCCACTCCCACGCATTCCTGCCGAACAACCGAAGACACCCTCCTTAGAAAATTTCCCAGCTGCTCCTCATTCACGACGATTCTCGCAACGATCAGTTAGCCCCCCAAAATATTTAGGGAAGCTTACTGATCACCCGCGAAAAGGTATCCGAAGTAGCCGCTGAATTTCAGCTCACATATGAGAAGCAGCGCGACCTTCTGTGCAGAAATACGCCTGTGCGCGAGTCTGAGTGCTGTGATCCAGAATTGAGTAGGCTTCAAGGCATGCAGTGCCGAAGCGAGGGCGAATTCGTGGGGCAATGCTAACTGGATAGACACAAGATTTTCTACGGGAGATTTTTATTCCATATTCGCGTAGATACCTATTTTACGCTTAAAGCCCCCGGTTCAGAGC
>NZ_JBFULH010001191.1:0-880 GCF_056400445.1 Pseudomonas sp. P5_B2
ATGACTTCTGCGTGGGGGAAAAGCAGCGTCGCGATGCAGTCTGCAACAACTTTGTAGTTATCTATATTTTTCATATGCAATGACTGATTGATTCGGCATTGATGGGGCTCAGGTAAGTGGCGTGTACCGGTCCACTACGTGGCATATTTGTCCATGGTGGACTCAATACCTATGCTTATCAAGATCCTGCTCTGATTGTTCAACCCTGCATCTGGCTCGCGCGAAAGTGTATTCCTTCGCGGCCCAAGGCCTGTGATGCTGAGGCTTCGCAGCAGTCATTTCGGACCTAAGCAATAGCCCTAGCTGAATGACCGCTTCTGGCCGAACTCTGCCTATCGTCACCGTCAATTAAGAGTCGATTGCTGTCCTTCCTAACAGGCAGCAATGGACCTGAAGCGCTCTGGTCGGTAAAAAAACCCTCCCACCTGTTCCGCCAACCCGCCATTGGATAACCATCCGTATCAACAATCACCGGGGGCGACATCGAAGAGGTAGAAGAACGACACCATCGCGGCAAGCCGATCAAGTACGAAAGGATGCCGTCAAATTGCCAAGCGCCGTGAATGCCTTTTGGTGTGAAGAAGTGCGGCAGTCATTGGCTGAAACCCAGTCAGCACCACCAATTAAAATCAACATACATTCAGAAAATCACATCCCCCGCCTCCCTCATAAAAATCTCAACAGTCTTGGGCCCAATCCCATCGAAAGCACAAAGACGTTTTTCAAACTCCTGTCGATCAGCGCTCGCCTCCAAGATGTTGCTCACCTTCGCGGCGTACTCGTTGTTGAGTTTATGAGCCAATGCCAATAGACGACTCGCCGTGCTCTCGTCATACCGCACGTAATGAGCCTCACCGAGCATCGCAACCAGTTCGCGATG
>NZ_JBFULH010001192.1:0-879 GCF_056400445.1 Pseudomonas sp. P5_B2
CCTCCAACAGTTCTTTTGTTGCTGACCGCATCAGGCTTGAGAGCTGCATGGCGAGCCATTCCGCTAGGATTGGATGAAGCTTTTTCTTGATAAAGTTATCATTGAATATAACCGCCGTGATGCCGATCCCTTCGATCTGGTCGTCCAAATTTAACTTCAGCGCGCTAAGCTCGCTGCTGAGGTCGGTTTCTACCTTTTCCAGCCAGCGATCTCGCCAGATGAAGAGATTGCGGCGGGTTGTCAAATGTTGTGCACATTCCATTCGTAGGTACTCTGAATCCTGGGGAATTTCGGAGTGTCACTTTCTCAGCGGTTGATAATACGCGGCCTCGGAATTTTTAGTGGCACATTGCCAATTATTTTCACCTGCACAGCACTGTACCCCGACCCCGATTTAACCAATGATGAGTTATGCGCAGTGCAGTTCGACGCCCTTGGCGCCATTGGTCAACACCGCCTGGTGTGAGATCGTCAACACCTGCCTGCTGAATGCTCCTCGCTCATACGGAGGCGCCAATGGACGCGGTGGTAACTCATAGCCAACACCGCTTAGTCCACCTCTGCGCGGGTATGAGCCCTACTGCAGGCAATTGGGTGGAATATGAAAGCCTTCGGTATTTATCCGAGTGAAACAACCGGCCCTGAGGCCTTCCTCGTTGCTCGTAAGCCATATCCAGCGCCTTGATCACCAGCTCGGCGTCCAGCTTTTCCGACAACGCCCAGCCCACCACCAGGCGCGTGCAAAGAACCAGCACGACCGCCAGGTATGCCATTTCCCCTGGGCCTGGATGTAGGTGATGTCGCCGCACCACACTTGGTTGGGGGCCGGAACATCGAACTCAGGATTCAAGATGTTCGGGATATCCAACCGTTCAACCG
>NZ_JBFULH010001193.1:0-879 GCF_056400445.1 Pseudomonas sp. P5_B2
GTTTGTAGCCGACCACTGCCGACGACATGCACAGCCGCGAATTACTGTCGATGTTATTGGTGCCCACCAGCGCTCGCGCCAGTTTGTTGAAGGCGTAGTAGTCCTCGGTCAGCAATTGCCCGGAAATGTAAAAAGCCACGCTATCGGGGCCATGCTCGGCAATGGTTTGGGCGAAAACGCTGGCGGCGTGATCGAGGGCGGTGTCCCAGTCGGTGCGGCCACGCGCCAGGCCTTTGCCGAGGCGCAATTCCGGGTACAACGCCCGCGCGGTCAAGTCGCCGGTCAAATGCAGGGTTGATCCTTTACTGCAAAGTTTGCCGAAGTTGGCTGGGTGTGCCGGATCGCCGCTGACGCCGAGGATGCGCTCGCCGTCATGCTCGATCAGCACCCCGCAGCCAACCCCGCAATAGCAGCAGGTGGACGCGGTGATCTGGCGGTCCATCAGCCTGCGTCCCGCAGAGCCAGCATCACTCGACCATTCTCGACCCGCGCCGGGTGGTGATGGGCGCAGCCGATGTCCGGGGCCAAGGCTTCGCCGCTTTCCAGATCGATCTGCCAGTTGTGCAGCGGGCAGGCCACACGCTTGCCGTAGATCAAGCCTTGGGACAGCGGCCCGCCCTTGTGCGGGCAGCGGTCGTCGAGGGCGAACACCTCATCGTCGCTGGTACGGAAAATCGCGATGTCACCTTTAGGGCCGGCGATGATCCGTGAGCCCAGGGCGTTGATTTCTTCCAGTGCGCAGATATCGAGCCAGTTCATGCCAGCACCTCCAGGTTTTTCACGGGGATGACGTCGAATTCTTTTTTCAGCAGTGGCTGTTCCAGGCGTTCCTTCCACGGATCCTGTTCGAACGACAGGGAGAATTGCAGGCGATCATTC
>NZ_JBFULH010001194.1:0-878 GCF_056400445.1 Pseudomonas sp. P5_B2
GCAGCCGCTATCACCGAAACGTTATCTTCTCGGTGCAATGTGTGGACTTGACAGGGGAAATCGAGGGCGAGGCTTTAGATTGGGGCTTAGCGCCGTAGCAACAAGCGAGAACGAGCAGTGTGATTTGCTCGTTCAGGCTTGCCGGTGCGGCTACCCGGAGATTTTCTTGTTCAGCGCTTCAGGGCTGGCGAGGTATCGCGTAATGGCCTCGACACCCCGGTTGAGGTGATTCTCGAGCATCGTTACCGCGCGCTGGATGTCGCGGTCCTCCACCGCCACTAATAGTGCTCGGTGATCGTCCTGGGACAGTTTGCCCAAGCCCATCGCATCCAGGTTGAAACGCAGGAAACGCTCTTCTTCGTTCAACCCTTCTTCCACCAGATTCAACAATCGACGGTTGGGCGCCTTGCTGTACAGCGACATATGGAACAGGCGATTGAGCCGCCCAATCTCCGTGTAATCGTGCTCTGTTTCCATATCATCGATATGACGGGCAGCGTCTTCGAAGTCTGCTTTTTCAAGTAATGGAATGGAGAGTCGCAGCGCTTCAGATTCCAACAGAATCCGCAGTGCATAGGTTTCAACGGCATCACCCTGAACCAGCGGTGCAACGACGGCGCCCTTATGGGCGATAACGTTGAGTAGCGCCTGAGCTTCCAGCTGGCGCAAGGCTTCGCGCACCGGCATGCGGCTGACGCCGAACAAATCGGCCAAATCCTGTTGCCGCAACGCGGTGCCGCAAGGGATGCGCCCATCGAGAATCGCCGAGCGCAGCGTTTCTTCGATCACCGAGCGTGCGAGGTGAGCGGGAATCGGCCCGCTGACCTTGATGCTGCTGAGAGGGTTGATCTTGTGTGGCACTACTCGCACCCTATTAG
>NZ_JBFULH010001195.1:0-876 GCF_056400445.1 Pseudomonas sp. P5_B2
GAATGATGGTATTACCCACCAACTGATCCGTTGCACAGCCATAACCGTCCTTGAACACGATCATCATGATGTCGGTCAGGAGCATCCCGCTCTCCCAATTCAGCCCGGCAAATTTCACTGGCTTACCCGACTCACACCATCCTGAAGCCTGGCTTGAAGCACTACCAACGAGCAAGCCAAGGGTGAGCAACGAGGCCAGCAATCTCTTCCTGTTTTTCATGATCAGACGCTCCGATACATTATTAGGGGCAGCGAACTGTTGTGTGCGACACAGGAACAAACGAGCCCATCAGATTTAGCAGGGACAAGTGCGTGTGCATACACGTGAGCGAAGGCGTGATTCAATTGCTTTTTTTGTTATTGGTGAAACTTAAATTGGATCTACGGAGGTGCGCCCGTAGAACAACTGGCGGGCATAGGCACTGAATTCGACATTGGGCTGGTCCACATACGCGAACACCGCGTTGAGCCTCAACCTGTCTCCTTCTACCGGCGTCACCCGGTGCAATGAATAGCGGCCACGGAACAATGTCAGCGTGCCAGGCACTTGAGGAAGAACCTCTATCTTCTGTGTTTGCGGGTCATCCAGGAATTGTCTGACTGCGTCATAACAATCGTCGTTTTCATTACGCAGCATGCGCACGTACTCAAAATCCCCCCCAGCGCTTGCCGCCTGAAGAGACAGCGTGACGCTGAAGTCGGACCTATCAAAGTGCCACCCCAACTCCTGTCCTGCCGTGAAGCCCTGTAAGTTAAGGGCGGCTAATGGATCGGCATGACGATAGAGCGCGTCAAGATCCAGAACATCTTTGATGAAAGCAAGGACTTCGTCCGATCCATAGATCTGGCGGATCAAATGGTCGACCGGAATATCGG
>NZ_JBFULH010001196.1:0-874 GCF_056400445.1 Pseudomonas sp. P5_B2
GTGTTAGAACAGCCGAAGAGACCGCCGCGTTAACTTCTATATTGACGCAAACTTTCGGTGTGGCCGTGCTATGTGCGACACCTGCTCGCGAAATGGCTGGAGTGCGCAACKGATATGATGAGTTTGAGCGCCTAGGGCTCGATCGCTGGCTTGCGATGCTTGGGGGGTTCCATCTGGCTCCTGGTGCGTGCCTGGTGCTTGATTTTGGCACAGCCGTGACTGCTGACTTCGTCGCTCGGGACGGGGAGCACCTTGGCGGTTTTATTTGTCCCGGAATGCCCTTGATGCGCAACCAGTTGCGAACCCATACGCGCAGAATTCGATACGGGGATCTGGCAGCCGAACGCGCGCTCGAGAGTCTCGTTCCGGGTCGTACAACCGTCGAGGCGGTGGAGCGAGGATGCTCTCTTATGCTGAGGGGGTTTGTACTGACTCAGTTGGAGCTGGCGCGTAGTTATTGGGGGAATAACTTTACTGTATTTCTCACCGGCGGGGATGCGGCTCTAGTCTCGGGAGTCGTGCCCGAGGCCCGGTTTGTTCCAGACCTGATTTTTGTAGGTTTAGCGATGGCGTGTCCATTGTCCTGAGGTTTTTATGCGTTGGTTGTTTTTGTTGCTGCTCGTTCTCAACGTCTTTTACTACATTTGGCATCAACAAGAGGCTCCGCTACGGGCGAAGGATGTAACGCCTTTGAGTTTGTACCGGGGAGCTCAGCAGGATATCCGCTTGTTAAGCGAGTCAACTGAGGCGGCTCGTGACAAAGCAAAATCCGCGGTGGCGGGCAAAAGTTGCCTCTATTTGGGCGGCTTCGTTCGTCAGGAGGCTGTCCTAGCGGCTGGGCGTCGACTTGGCGAGATCGGTGTCCGGTTCGAGT
>NZ_JBFULH010001197.1:0-874 GCF_056400445.1 Pseudomonas sp. P5_B2
CTTATGAATGGCTTTTCAGGCAGAGCATAGTGTCAGCCGCATCACTGCCACGGCTTGGCCTGTGGATAGTCACGCTCCCACGGGGCTTATTGAAGTCAAAAACTCATATTTTTGGAGTGATCGGTCTATGCGCAGATGTCGTAAGGAGCAGCGTTTGCTCGAGCCCAGGCTGCCAGGACAAATGACTATCAAAGTGCAATGAGTGAGAAACTCTGACTCTCATTAGTCGTGTTTTGTGGGGGGGAGGGGCTTTGGTCGTTCGCCTCTTCCTCGTCATGGGTCTCATTTTCAGAGTAGATTTTCAGATGTGACAATTTCAGTTTCTCATTCGGGCTCAACTCTATTTCGTAAACCTCGATTTCTGCGCTGTCGATAGAGTATTCACTGTGAGCCATCGAATGAAAGGATATCGCGGCCAGAGACAGAGCTACCAGGATCCTGGTGATCATCGCTTTAACGGCTCGCAAAAATAGATGGGTTTTCACCTGGCACCCCATTTAAAATTTTCTGGAAAGAGTAGGAAGCTGAAACATACCTACAGGCTGTCCTGTAAGTTGTTTGGAGAAGCAGGGAGCCGGTTGTTGTGCTGACAGATAGCAGGCACGGCTCCGGAACTATAGATGAGAGATTTTGAAGGGGAGGGGCGTCTGACTCAAATTAGTAATTCTTATTTTTTGTTTGAGTCCGATTTAGCGACGCTAGGCGCATCAAGCTTTGATGCCTGATCGAATGCGCGTGAGGTGATTGGGAACAGAGGCTTAGTGATTCATACAGCGCAAGCGGCCAAGGTCATGCACATAAAAGCACACGGATTTTTTATCGCCGGTAGGGATTAATTCGTAATTCAGAACAGCGCCTTCTTGCAGAACGAACT
>NZ_JBFULH010001198.1:0-871 GCF_056400445.1 Pseudomonas sp. P5_B2
CAGCACATGGCGCGAGACTGGTTCAAAGTTTTAATGAGCTGAATTTGATCGAAAAGTGCCTGAGTCGCGAGCGAGATTCAGTTCATGCGTCCCTCGACTAGAGAATTTCAGGATCGATGTACGCTGGAACCTTGGACGAAAGCGTTTGCTTCAATGCACGAGTACCTTCATCCGCCAGAACCTCACTTTCGCCCGCCTCAAGGGCATCGTAGGCTTGGCGGACTACGTCCATCGGGTTCGCCTTCGGCACGTCGAAACCCTTCGTGAGGTCGGTATCTACGAAGCCAACATGCAAACCGACCACCTGAATGCTTCTTTCTTTAAGATGCACCCTGATGTTGTTGGTATAGCTCCATGCCGCTGCCTTCGATGCTGAATACGGTGCAAGCATTGGCACGCTTCTCCAGGTGACATCGGACAATACATTTATGATACCGCCCGTGCCATTGCTGGGAAGGGAAGCCTGAAACGCACGAGTCGTTCGCATAAGGCCATAAAAATTCGTTTCGAAGATTCGCCGCGTTTGATCATCTGCGCCTTCGGAAAACGGCGACTCGGTGATCTCCGCAATCCCGGCATTGTTCACCAGAAGAGTCACATCGGATGCGATCCTTGCCGCCGCGATGACGGACTCTGGATCGGTGACGTCGAGCTTGACTGGAACGAGGCCGGGCTCCGTGAAGTCTTCGGGGTTGCGGATCCCTGCATAGACCTTTTTAGCACCGCGAGCGAGCGCCTCACGGGAAAATGCCAGGCCRAGCCCGCGACTCGCTCCCGTCACGAACACGACTGAGTTCTTAATCTTCATATTCAAAACTCCAGGGGCAGTGCAATAGAAGGATCGAAGGCCCTTGCTCGGGATGTCCAGTGC
>NZ_JBFULH010001199.1:0-871 GCF_056400445.1 Pseudomonas sp. P5_B2
GCAGGCAGTGATCAACCTGGATGTGGTCGCTCCAGCATCAGGTCTATCCATGGGACTGTTCTATGGTGCAGGTCTGGTATTCGGTGCCAGCGCCGCCGTCATCATCGTTTACGAACTCTACCTGGTGCTCTTCAACAAACACGGTGAAGACGAATGGGGGAGGGGCGAGGTCAGCGATATTGGCGAGGCAATTAAGCAGACTGCGCAACATAGCAATCCCGGGAGCACCCGCCCATGACTCTGGTTATTTTCCTGGGTTCGCTGCTCGGTACCATGGCTTTGGGTATACCGATTGCCTTTGCTTTACTGTTGGTCAGTGTGGCGTTGATGTTCCACCTGGATTTGTTCGACGCACAGATCATCGCGCAGAATTTGCTTAATGGCGCCGATAGTTTCCCTCTGATGGCCGTACCTTTCTTTATGTTAGCCGGCGAAGTCATGAATGCTGGTGGCCTGTCCAAGCGTATCGTCAATATTGCCATGGCGCTGGTCGGGCATAAGCGTGGCGGTCTTGGCTATGTGGCGATCATTGCCTCTTGCCTGCTTGCCTCGCTCTCCGGTTCAGCGGTAGCGGATGCTGCAGCGCTGGCGGCATTGATGGTGCCAATGATGGTACTGGCAGGGCATAACCGAGGTCGCTCGGCCGGATTGATAGCCGCCGGTGGCATCATTGCGCCTATCATCCCTCCGAGCATCGGTTTTATTGTCTTCGGCGTCGCGTCCGGAGTCTCTATCTCCAAGTTGTTTCTCGCAGGAATTGTGCCGGGCATCATGCTCGGTGTGGCGCTGGCTATCGCTTGGTGGTTTATCTCACGTAGCGAGAATGTCGAGACGCCACCCAAGCGTTCGCGTGCCGAAGTGCTGCGTACAT
>NZ_JBFULH010001200.1:0-867 GCF_056400445.1 Pseudomonas sp. P5_B2
GCACTCGTCACGGCGTACGTCGTGCTGATGGCTCCATTATCCGCTTTGATGGCAACGCTGCTGTTCTTCTGAACAACAAGCAAGAGCCGATCGGCACCCGTATCTTTGGGCCAGTGACCCGTGAACTTCGTACTGAGAAGTTCATGAAGATCGTCTCGCTCGCCCCAGAAGTGCTGTAAGGAGATCCGACATGCAAAAGATTCGTCGTGACGACGAGATCATCGTGATCGCCGGCAAAGACAAAGGTAAGCGCGGTAAGGTGCTTAAGGTTCTCGCTAATAACCGTCTGGTTATTGGCGGTCTGAACCTGGTTAAGCGTCATACCAAGCCTAACCCGATGTCGGGCGTACAAGGCGGTATCGTCGAAAAAGAAGCTCCACTGGACGCTTCTAACGTCGCCATTTTCAACGGCGAAACCAACAAGGCTGACCGCGTTGGTTTCAAAGTAGAAGACGGCAAGAAAATTCGTGTCTTCAAGTCGACCCAAAAAGCGGTTGATGCTTGAACACTGCTAGGTAGAAGACCATGGCACGACTAAAAGAGATTTACTGGAAGGAAATCGCACCGAAACTTAAGGAAGAACTTAAGCTTTCGAACGTGATGGAAGTTCCACGCGTTACAAAAATCACCCTGAACATGGGTCTGGGCGAAGCGGTCGGTGACAAAAAAGTCATCGAGCACGCTGTTGCCGACCTGGAAAAGATCACCGGCCAGAAAGTCGTTGTGACCTACGCTCGGAAATCCATCGCTGGCTTTAAAGTCCGTGAAGGTTGGCCGATCGGCGTCAAAGTGACCCTGCGCCGTGAGCGTATGTACGAGTTCCTGGATCGTCTGCTGTCGATCTCCCTGCCTCGGGTTCGCGACTTC
>NZ_JBFULH010001201.1:0-867 GCF_056400445.1 Pseudomonas sp. P5_B2
GTGTTAATTCTAGCTCCCCCCTGCCCTCTACCTATCTATTTTCCAAGCTCTTTCGCTGGGACGGACTAACAAAGGCATCAATTGCCAGGGAAGTTATCCGGTTTCGTAAGGGGCTGGTAGAAGCGGCTCAAGCTAGCGATGACCCTGAAATTCAGTCAGCGGTAAATCTCTACAAAAATCTATCCTTCAGCCTGGTGAGGCGATCAGCGAAAATACTCGGCTAATCGGTATGAGGCCCAGAAGCTGGCTCCCACCAGGCTTCAACCACCTCAGCCCCAAATTCGGCTTTCCATTGCTTCAACTTTTTATGGTTCGCGCCTCGTATTTCCAGTACCTCTCCTGTAAGAGGGTTTGTGTACCGTCTAACCGCGCGCTGCGCTGCACGGCGGTTCAAATGAGAAGCAGAGGACGATACTCGTACCGGTGCAGGTGTAGCGTTGCTCAGAGTCTCTATCTGTTCGCTTGCCAGTTCAGGGAAAAGAAGCAGCAGGATATCTCGGGGGGCAAATTGGTATTTGGTTGCAAGCTCGTCTAGCTCAATCAGGAACCGAAGCCCCTTAATCACTTCTTTATCTCTAATCAGTGATTCAGCTGCTTCGTATTCCGACTCTATTCGTCTGTTAATACGAAATACTTCAGCCAGCTTGTCCATTGCAATCGCCTCACATAACGCCTGGCGTGACTTTTAGAGTTCTTGGCTGCTCCTCGTGCGCCTTGAAAACTCTATCGTCGTTCTGTTGCTCTGCAAGTTGAAATTGGGCTCCATATCAATCTGCTCGCTGAGGTGTTTAACATACAACATCGTTGTGTTTCGAAAGGCAGGATTATCAATATTAGGGTCTCGAGCAACAAGCATCGCTGCAACCT
>NZ_JBFULH010001202.1:0-867 GCF_056400445.1 Pseudomonas sp. P5_B2
GTGCTTGGTTCTTGGGGCAAGCTGGATTACTGGATGCCTACCGCTGTGCCATTCACCCGGAACATCGGCCAGCGCTTGCAGAGGCTGCTCAGCATAGCCAGGTCACGAGTGAGAGCTTCATGGTTGATCGCGATCGATACACAGCGGCAAGCCCCAGTGGCGCATTCCATATGGTCTTGGATTGGATTGGCCAGACTCATGGAGGAGGACTTGTGGATGGCATTTCTGACATTCTGGAATTCGATGCCTCACGATACCGACGCGTGAATCCCACGCTACATATCAAGATGGCAGCGCCATTGAGAGAGATCGTCAAATTGATGGAGGCGAATCTCGAAGAACTCTTGGATCTTGAGCAGATGTGCGGCTGGGTCAACCTGTCGAGACGTCAGATCGAACGGCTATTCAGGGCACAGCTTGGTACGACCCCATTGCGTTACTACCTCGAACTTCGGGTAACTGAAGCACGCCGGTTGCTGCAACATTCCAGGCTCACGATTGTTCAGGTCGCGGTGGCTTGTGGATTCGTTTCACCGAGCCATTTCAGCAAATGTTACACAGCTTATTTTGGATACGCGCCTTCCCGAGAGACCAGAATGGAGTTTTGAATGGCGATGTCCTTTTTCATATTCGCGCTATGACTGTGCTCCAGTTGTGAGTGACTGATACGCTGGTATGCGTTAGATGTTGCGAGCTTTCAAACAGACAGTTTGGGCAACCTAGTTGGCTCGACGGAGGTGAGGTGAAGGACAACAAACACAGGCTTTACGAAGATCTGAAGCAACAGATTTTAACGATGGATCTACAGCCTTGTTGGTGCTGACGCCGAATTAACCCATTGGCCGAGATGTCACTGACCCAGTCTTA
>NZ_JBFULH010001203.1:0-867 GCF_056400445.1 Pseudomonas sp. P5_B2
ACACTGATATAGACCATTACGTCGACTTCGGTCTGGCTAAGGATCGAGACGAGCAGTTCCGCGAACCATTGCATTCCGTTGTAGGTCGCCAGCAAAAATGCAACCTTTGGCAATCTAACTGGAATACCCTTCCTGCTTGCACAAATTGAAAGCTGATGATTAAAAAGACAACGTCCGGATTTAGCGAGCGCTCGAGTCCAAGAGGTTTTGCAGGTACTGACCATAACCTGTCTTTTGCAAAGCATCAGCCTGGGCACCTAACTGGTCAGCAGTGATCCAACCGCTGTTGAAGGCAATCTCTTCCAGACAAGCCACTTTCAAACCTTGGCGTTGCTCAATGGTATGAACGAAATGACTCGCCTCCAGAAGCGAATCGTGAGTACCAGTATCCAGCCAAGCAAAACCACGACCAAGCATTTCAACATTGAGAGTTTTACGTTCTAGATACGCACGATTAACGTCGGTGATTTCCAACTCCCCACGCTCGGAGGGTTTTATGTTCTTGGCAATCTCGACTACATCGTTATCGTAGAAGTACAGACCGGTTACCGCGTAGTTGGACTTCGGCTTCAACGGTTTCTCTTCGATGCTCAGCGCCCGTCCGGTTTTATCGAACTCAACTACACCAAAGCGCTCCGGATCGGATACGTGGTAGCCGAATACCGTTGCTCCACTTAACTGAGTGTTGGCGGAACGTAGATTGTCAGAGAAGTGCTGACCATAAAAAATGTTATCACCCAGAATCAGACAGCAAGGATCCTTGCCGATGAACTCTTCACCGATGATAAAGGCCTGTGCCAGACCATCCGGACTAGGCTGCTCGGCATATGTCAGCTTGATACCATACAGACTGCCATCACCCAGCAG
>NZ_JBFULH010001204.1:0-866 GCF_056400445.1 Pseudomonas sp. P5_B2
TCGAAGGCACGGTCGCTTCCGTTCCACCGCAAGGTGGTCGCAAGCATCCGCAGCAGGAATTCCTTCAGGTCGACACCCGTAACATCCTGTTCATCTGCGGTGGTGCGTTCTCCGGTCTGGAAAAGGTTATTCAAAACCGTTCCACCAAGGGCGGCATTGGTTTCAACGCGGAAGTGCGCAGCAAGGAAGAAGGCAAGAAAGTCGGTGAATCCCTGCGTGAAGTCGAGCCTGACGATCTGGTCAAGTTCGGTCTGATCCCGGAATTCGTTGGTCGTCTGCCGGTACTTGCAACGCTGGACGAGCTTGATGAGGCTGCATTGATGCAGATTCTCACCGAGCCAAAAAATGCTCTGACCAAGCAGTATGCCAAGTTGTTCGAGATGGAAGGCGTGGACCTGGAATTCCGGGCCGACGCACTGAAATCGGTCGCCAAACGTGCCCTGGAACGCAAGACCGGTGCCCGTGGACTGCGTTCGATTCTCGAAGGCGTATTGCTCGACACTATGTATGAAATCCCCTCGCAGTCCGAGGTGAGTAAAGTAGTGATCGATGAAAGCGTTATAGAAGGCAAGTCCAAGCCACTGTATATCTACGAAAACAGTGAGCCTGCTGCCAAGGCCGCGCCAGACGCCTAAGCGTCACGCAGCTGGAACAAAGAAGGGGCCTTCGGGCCCCTTTGCTTTTACTGCCTTTTATCCCTGTCTTTGTGCTTGTTTTTTTTGAAGGCAGCCCCCATCTTGGTTTCAAGCTTACTTCCATCTGTTTACGGCCTTATGGCCGCCGTAGAGGCGAAATCATGAAGACAACCATCGAATTGCCTCTCCTGCCATTGCGTGATGTTGTGGTTTATCCGCACATGGTTATCC
>NZ_JBFULH010001205.1:0-865 GCF_056400445.1 Pseudomonas sp. P5_B2
GGAAAGGCCCACAATCGGGCGGCCAATTCGGCAGCACTCAAACAGCAACCGTCAATCAGAACGGCAAAAACAACGTCGCCAACTTCACCCAGGACGGCGTCGGCAACCTCATGAGCACCAACCAGACCGGCACCGGCAACGCAACCACGGTCAGCCAGGCCGACTCCTACAACGAGCTGTATTTCGACCAGAACGGCAGCGACAACATCCTCATCGCCGACCAGCGCGGCTCCACCAACCTGGCACAAGGCAGCAGCAATGGTTCTGGCAACAGCACCGAGTACATTCAGTCCGGGACAATGAACGTGGCCTATGTGACTCAGGGCGGTAGCGGCAACATTGCCAGTATTGAGCAAAGCGGCACGACCCAATTGGCCACCGTGCAGCAAATCGGTAATGCCAACCAGGCAACCGTGCTCCAGCAATAATCTCGCAACGTAAAAAAACCGCGACCCTTGGGGGAAGGTCGCGGTTTTTTTGTTTGTGCCTGGTGGAGATGGGTTAGTCGTGAGGCTTACATCGCAGCGACGCGGCGACCCGACAAGCCAGCTGCCACAGGGTGATTTCGGTACACCCGGGGGAAATAAATTGGCTGACAGCCGGGCTCGCACGTTGATTTTATGAACGTCGCAGATCAACTGAGGGAGCGTGGCTTGCCCGCGATAGGGCCCTCATATCCAACGAATAACCTACTGATAAAGTAACCTGGCCCACTCGCGAGTTAACCGCTTTATGCAACTGCGAGAAATGGGTGGGATGTCAGGSCGCCATCGCRGGCAAGCCAGCTCCCACAGGGAATGATGTACACCKGTTAGAGATTTGGTCGGCTGTCAGGCCGCCATCGCGAGCAGGCTCACTCCTACAA
>NZ_JBFULH010001206.1:0-863 GCF_056400445.1 Pseudomonas sp. P5_B2
GAGTTGGCCTGGCCATCGTTGGCGGATCGGTATGCAGCGAACGCGCCTGGAACGAGTCGCCGTTTGCGCCAAACCTTCGCTTTGACAAGGACGAGTTTGTCGATGATCTCAAGCGGCTGACCGACGCTGTACATGAAAGCGGTGCGGCGGTGTTCGCGCAGCTGTTTCCGAGTTTCGGCCGCATGGGCGTGCCGCGAAACGGCCAGTGGATTTCGGCGGCCAGCCCGAAGCCAGTGAGCATGGGCTCCGGCGGCTTGCCCAGCCATCTCTACATCCCCGGCGGCCGAATCACACCGGTGCCACACGAGGCCAGCATCCAAGAGATCAAGGACATCGAGGCGTGCGTCGTCACCGGCGCCCGCCGGGCTAAGGCCTGTGGTTTCGATGGCGTCGAGATTGGCGCACACATGTGCTACTTCTACTCGTCCTTTTTGTCCCCGCTGGCCAATCAGCGCACTGATGAATACGGCGGCTCAGTTGCAAACCGCGCTCGAGCCTTGCGCGATGTGGTCGCAGCGGTGCGCGCCGAAGTCGGCCCAAATTATCCGGTCGGTGTGCGCATGAGTGTGAATGACCATATGCCCGGCGGCCAGGGGCCGGAAGGTTACGCTGAAGTGGCAGCGCACATCGCCGAGGTCGGCTTGGACTTCGTCTCGCTAAGCGAGGGCAACTACGAGTCGATGCGTGATAGCGTGCCGAGTACATCCGGCAACATGTTGACCCACGGAGAGCCGCAGGCCTTTCGCAAGGCACTCGGTAGCGGGGTGCTGCTGTTCCTTTCCAGTACTCCAGATCCCAGGCAAGCGGCGGCTGCTATTTGGGAC
The DNA here is from genome assembly GCF_056400445.1 of Pseudomonas sp. P5_B2. Taxonomy (NCBI): domain Bacteria; kingdom Pseudomonadati; phylum Pseudomonadota; class Gammaproteobacteria; order Pseudomonadales; family Pseudomonadaceae; genus Pseudomonas; species Pseudomonas sp. P5_B2. The sequence continues at coordinate 825 of NZ_JBFULH010001206.1, forward strand.
GGTGATGTCGATGCAAGCATGCTAGCGCGACAGATGCTG
>NZ_JBFULH010001207.1:0-858 GCF_056400445.1 Pseudomonas sp. P5_B2
GGGAATCCTCACGCCACGTTTGCGTTTTGGCCTATCCGTTTTTGTTGAAGCATTTTTAAAGATTTTCCCTACAGTCATCACCTACTTCTCTGACTTCTTTCCTGACTGATCCCCTGCAAAGTCTCGCGCGCCCCATTTTCAGCGCGAGGGATTGCTCATGTTCGACCCGATTTACCACTCAACTTCATGCCGTTCGGTGCGTTGATGACGCATATCGGCCGCATCGATCAGGAACTCGAAAGTTTTCCGGACACGCTGACGCTTTATCGCGAACAGCTGAAGCATTGGTTTAGCCGAGCGGCGGACAAAGCCAGTCACGCTGCTGATTTGCCGTCGCTGATGGGCATGGAGCGGCTGATAAAACTCGGCAGTACGACGACTGCGGTGAGCAGTGGTGATGATGAGTTTTTATCCAGTGTGGCGCAGTGCCCGGATGGCGGGATTCTGGAGATCGAGAGCAAGTTTGAGTCGGTTTATGACATTCCGTTGGGGAATATTTCGGTTGATGTGATTGCCATGGATGGCGGCGAGAGCAAGTCGGTGACGCTCGATGAAAACGGTAAAGGGCAGTTCAAAGGGACACCTGGCAAGTTCTACAAAATTCATGTTCAGAGTGAAGTCACGCCGGCTCAAATTGATGATCTTTTCTCCTCTTATGACGGCCTGACCAAAGAACTGGACGGCTGGCTGCGCGGTGAGTGGGAAGGATTTAAGCCGCAGTGGTCGCAGTCGACCTTTGCGGCTGCCGGGAACGGATTGCTGGCGGGAAGCTGGAAGGCGATTGTGGGTGTGTGGGACAGCATCAGCCTGCTCTCAGACATTCTCAAGGATCCCGGCAAGTTCGCTGAACGGTTGGGC
>NZ_JBFULH010001208.1:0-857 GCF_056400445.1 Pseudomonas sp. P5_B2
GATAAATTTCATGAGGCGCCTCCAGAAGGGCTTTTTCTACAAAATCAAAACGATAGCATGGGCGATGGGCGCAGTTTATCAGCCCGAACAGGTAATTATCGGGTCGTCGCGCTCCACTTTGATAATTAAAACCGGTTATTTGACATTCCATGAACGATAAAAGTGGTATGCCTTGGAGAAAATCAGCCTTTGTGCTGTCGGAGGGTCTTTATCGGAGGTTTTGTATGAAGTGGGGTCTGTTAGTCCTGCCGTTGGTATTGCTCGTGAGTGGCTGCGCGAATGTTTCGGAGATCAATAAAACGCTGCCAACCATGAGCGTGATCTCAGGCAAGAAGCCCCAAGAGTACGCCCAGTGCCTGGTTGAACAACTGGCCGAGAGCCGTGGCGCCTTGCAGTTGGAACCGCAAAAAGACGGAGTGCGTGTAATCGTTCCGGCGAAGTTCTCCTCGGACCCGGCTGCGGTCTTTGACATTCAAGAGCGCTCAAGTGGCAGCAGCATCAAGCTGCATGAGCGGATGTTCAATGTGCCAGTGCGTCCCATGGACGTGCAGAAAGCCGCCAATACCTGTATTTCAGGCTGATAGACTAGCGAAGAACAACATTGATGCCGTCAAGGCTGTGCTTTGACGGCATTGTCATTTCTGGAGTCGGGCATGAAGCGAGAGCAGGTTCGGGAGCGTCATGCAGAGGGCAACATCTCTGCCACGCATGTGATTCAGAATCCGGCGAATTCGGGCGAATGGATCGTGTTTTTCAAGAAAAGCGCTGGGCGCAGTTATTTCCTGGTCGACGATAACGATGAGGTCGAGTCGTTCAGTCGTCTCGACGACTTGATTGAGGCCGTGCGTGGCCTCGGG
>NZ_JBFULH010001209.1:0-857 GCF_056400445.1 Pseudomonas sp. P5_B2
CACCTAGATTACAGTTCACTCATCACTCATCACTCATCACTCAGCCTGACGCAACCGCTTGTAAAGGGTATTGCGGCTAACCCCCAGCCGTCGGGCCAAGTGCGAGATATTCCCCCCAGCCGCCCGCAACTGCCGATTCAAATCCTCAATATCATTCAAGTCCACCGCCAGAGTCTCCGGCGAATCCACCGGCTCCATCTCCAGATCCACAAAAAAATCATCCGGCAAATGCTCCGGCCGCACCGGCTGCTCTTCCGCCATGGCCAAGGCCACCTGCATCACGCTGCTGACCTGACGCAAATTCCCCGGCCACGGGTGACGGCCAAACAGTTCCAGCACTTCACGACTCAACCCGGCCCACTGCGACGGCTCGCGGTGCTGTTCCCACAGGCGTTTGAACAACGCCTGCTTGTCGCTGCGTTCCCGTAGCGGCGGCAATTCCAGGGTCAGGCCGCCAATGCGGTAATACAGGTCTTCACGGAACCGCCCCAGCTGGACCTGTTCGCGCAACGCACGGTTAGTCGCCGAAATAATCCGGATATCCACCGGGAATAACTCGCTGCTGCCCACCGGCTGCACGCAACGCTCCTGCAAAACCCTTAACAACCGAGCCTGAGTCGGCAACGGCATGTCGCCGATTTCATCGAGGAAGAGGGTGCCTTTATCCGCCTTGCGAATCAGCCCGATGCTRCCTTTCTGATTGGCGCCGGTGAATGCGCCTTTCTCGTAGCCGAATAGCTCAGACTCCACCAGTTCGGCGGGGATCGCCGCACAGTTAACGGCAATGAACGGTTTTTTGCTGCGGGAACTGGCCTGATGCAAGGCTTTGACGAACACTTCCTTGCCGACCCCGGTTT
>NZ_JBFULH010001210.1:0-856 GCF_056400445.1 Pseudomonas sp. P5_B2
CATCAGGAAGCCAGCACCGAACACTGCAAAGGTCATCATCAGGGAGGCAAATTCACTGCTGGCCGGGAAGAACACGGCCGCAATCTGCGTGGCATAAAAACCGAAAAGGAAGAAGTCGAATTGCTCAAGGAAATTACCCGAGGTGACCCGGAAAATCGCACTGGCGCGTGAGCGCCCGGAAGGAATTGATGCTGTCATTGACCTGTACTCCACCGCTTTTATGACGTGCACCGCCTCGACGCGCTGCACGGTTCTTATTGGGGAGAATGGTGGAGCAGGATGATCGATATGATAAGTGCATTGTTGGCATGCATTAATGCATGAAACAGATCAATGCAAGTAGAGGCATCCAAGCGTCGAGCGATGGATGTATTCCCTGTAGGAATGCACTACATAAAATTAATGAATTTTTATTATCGCGCTAGGTGACCTAACTTGATTCAAGGACATGGAGAACCGCCTTGAAATCATTAACTCTCAATCCCGCTGAAAAATTTGATACCGCACGAACCAATGAGTACGGACGACAGAGCCGTATTGCGTTGGCAGGCTATGACGCCTGTCACGACCTTGTTGCCTGCATGCTGGCAGCAAGCCTCAGCACTACAGTCTCGGCGAAGATACTGGTCGTTGGCGCTGGTGGTACGGGGCAGGAAATCATTGCAATGGCGACCTTGGAGCCCAGTTGGCGCTTTACTGCGATTGATCCATCCGAGCCAATGCTGGCGGCTGCGAAGCACCAGTTGAAAACGAACGATTTGCTTGAAAGAACGGAAATGCATCTTGGACATGTTGAAGATCTGGAAGCCAACCAGTCCTACGACGCAGCCACCTTGATCGGCGTCCTGCATCATCT
>NZ_JBFULH010001211.1:0-854 GCF_056400445.1 Pseudomonas sp. P5_B2
CCGAGGAGCAGCGCAGCATGGCGTTTCGCCCATTTTTTACCACCAAGCAAGGTGGGCTGGGCGTCGGGCTGGTGTTGGTGAAACGCATCATGGATCGTTTTGGTGGTGCCGTAACCCTGGACAGCCGCGAAGGCGAAGGTACTTCCGTCCGTTTGTCGTTTAAACGGATTCCCTGAAAATGGGTATGAACTTTACCCGCTAGCGGGTGTCAGGCCCCAGTCGTTTTTACCGGGGTATGGCACATTGATGTTGATAAGCCATTGTTTTGTTGAGTTTTAGTACGTTTGTATAAATTAGTTACAAATTTGGCGAGGTCTTTGCAATTACCACATCACCCCCTTCACAAATTCGAGGCGGTTGATGATGGACAGAAAAGCGCGTTATCCCTTCAAGTGGATTGGCCTGTTGACGCCATTGAGCGTCCTTTTAACGATGAGCCTGAGCACGAGTCTGCATGCCAGCCCGATCGATGACGAGCGACAGCCTGAACCCTCCGACCCTTCGGCTTACTACGACGAACCGGCTGACGAACCTGCGGCGTTGAACGCGATTTTGACCATGCCTGAGGCTAACCAGGACGCTTTCGATTTGCCCGATGGCAACAAAGGCAGTCGCGAAGAAACGCGAGTCGAGAACGCCTTGCCGCCCGCGCAGCAGACCAGTTACAACTACCCCACCAATGGCAAGCCGAGCCCGCTGTATGGCGCTCAGCCATTCACTCAGCAGTTGGTGCTGTTTGAAGAGTTCGGCCCGGAAAAACTCGACCCCACCACACCGGCGGCACCCTTGAGTTTCCCACCAGCAGCCATTGGTCCATTGCCACAACAGGACCCGACCAGTGCGGCCCGCAGTGC
>NZ_JBFULH010001212.1:0-854 GCF_056400445.1 Pseudomonas sp. P5_B2
ACCGGGATCAGGGGTTTGGGCACCTTATGCGGCTCATAGATGCCATCAACGATAGCCTTGTCGCGAAAGTTGAGTGAGACAGCGCCGACCTTGACCAACAACTCGCCGGCCTTCGGTTGCGGGGTCGCTACCTCTGCCAATTGCAGGTTGTCGAGTCCGAAATCTTTCAATAACCAAGCCTTCATTACGAATCTCCAAATACACGTCAATGGCCGCAAACCGGAAACGGTTTTGCCTTGGGCACATCTTTCGCTTTTGGAGACCCGCAATAAATGCGCTGAAAAAGACATGATTGTTCTATTCTTAGGCAACAATCATTTTTGAGCTCCGTGAGTCAGTCGGGAGCCCACATGGAAACGTTATGGAATTACTGCAATCGATGCGACTGTTCGTCAGGCTTGCTGAACTTGGCAGCTTCACTAAAGCCGCCGAGTCGCTGGACATCGGGCGGCCTCAGGTCACCCGTTACATCCAGGAGCTGGAGACTTCATTGGGCGTGCGCCTATTCCAGCGCACCACGAGAAAGGTCGCACTCACCGCCGAGGGCGAGCGGTTCTATGAGCGGGTGCAAGACATTCTCGCGGGTATTTCTGCTGCGACCTCGATGTTTGACCACACTGGCGCAACGCTCGCGGGCCGACTTCGCGTCGATATCCCGACCGCTTTCGCGCAAATGGAATTCATCAAAAGCCTGAAAGAGTTCACCTCCACCTACCCCGGTATCAACATGGTGCTGGGCGTGACAGATCGAACCGTTGACCTGATTGGTGAAGGCATCGACTGTGCATTACGTATCGGCGATTTACCGGACTCGACGTTGATCGCTCGTCCCATCGCGATGGCAACCATGGTGA
>NZ_JBFULH010001213.1:0-853 GCF_056400445.1 Pseudomonas sp. P5_B2
AAATCCTCAGGAACTACCGCAAAGACGGCACCCCCTTCTGGAATGAACTCTCGCTGTCGACGGTGAAAAACCCGCACGACGGGCAGACTTACTTCGTCGGCGTACAGAAGGACGTCACGACTCAGGTCAAAGCGCTGCAACGGGTTGTGCAACTGGAAGCACAACTGGCCGAGGCACATGCGGAGCTTTCTGCGCTGAAAGCGACGAACGGCAAAAACAAAACTGTGAATTAATGGTCATTAACTACAATCACCAATGACTTTGTATCTATATCTTTCGAGCACGCCATGCAGCGCGACGCACTCCTGACTCAGGACGAACTGGATTTCATCCAGACCATGCAACACAACCCACAGCTCAATGTGCGTGATGCAACGTCGAGCCTGCTCGTCAACAGTGGCTCGCAGATACGTGATCTGCTCACGCGCCTCGCCGCTCATGAGCAAGTCACCCTCCAGGCACATTTTGAAAATCAGCAAATGACCTTTCCGCTGCACTTGGTGGAAGACGAGTTTCATGCGATGCATTTGCGCTTGGGTGTACCGAGCATTTACGAGGACGGACCAATGGTTCGTCCTTGGCGCCTGGTACTTGAAGAACCCGTGGCGCTGGAGAATGCCAAAGGCCAGCCCGGCACAATGTATGTGCACGAAATCTCGTTCAAGGGGGTTTTGCTGGAAGTCCGCAACAAGACCAAACCACCCAAACATTTTGCATTGTGGTTCAGCCCGTCAGGCTATGAACGGATTGCATTGCGCGGTTCTTTTGAACGTGAAAGCGAGCAAGGTTTCTACGCCTACGAATTGAATCAGTCTGACAAAGACGAAACCGAGCGTCTGCGCCAATACATCCT
>NZ_JBFULH010001214.1:0-852 GCF_056400445.1 Pseudomonas sp. P5_B2
ATTGTTGCTATTCGCCAAAGTAAGCGTCTGCCCAACACAGCTTGCGTGGTTAGAAGAGACATGAGTGAGCAGTGGCTAACGCAGTTCTTTTCCGCCCTAGGGGCTCCGCGTTGTATTCATGAATTTTATAGTCAAAGACCATGGCAAATTTTGCAGAGATATCACTTCAAWATSMTCAATGCTGGAARCTYGATWTRAATAATCGAATYCTATTYGMCGGYGCCRATCAAATACAMYTAACAAATATYGAAAGCATAATTGTAAAAAACATGCTCCTCAAGGAAGAGCGCGTAATCAGTAGAGCAGAGCTGATTAGTAGTATTGGGAAAAAGCCTGACCTCTATCGCGGCCTGGAGATGTGTTTAAGTAGACTGCAAATAAAATTCAAGAAGAGTGCTGGAGGAASGCATCTCTTTCGCKCAGTCAGAAATCGTGGCTACTGCCTSACTCAAMYCATWCATATTRATGGGGMGCCGTCTCGRGAATTTACGTGAKGTAAGCGGCAATACACCCCTCGCATGGTCATATGGCTGATGATGACTAACGAACTTAGAGGTGGCTGTGGGCGCAGCGATCAAAATGAGTGAGTTCACTATTTACAATTGACCTTGCGTTTTTATATTGGTGTAGCGTCTTTGAGAAAACTGTCGCATAAGCAATTTGTTACTCCTGGTTGGCAGTCAGCGATTGGTCCATTGGTTTGGTAGTGTGAGATGTGGCGTCCAAGCYTYAKCACCARCCGCCTGCGGYGAATGATGTTATCAAGTATGAAATAAGCAAATGCAGGACGCTCTCAGCCTATGTTGGGCATCGGCATCGGCATCGGCATCAGTAGCTGTTGCTGCTGACGAG
>NZ_JBFULH010001215.1:0-851 GCF_056400445.1 Pseudomonas sp. P5_B2
GGTAAGCCGCAACGCCTTCGGTCGAAGCGGTCATGCCTTTGTCGCCTTTTTTCCAGTTGGCAGGGCAAACTTCGCCGTGCTCTTCGTGGAATTGCAGAGCGTCGACCAGACGGACCAGCTCTTCAATGTTACGGCCCAGCGGCAGGTCGTTGATGATCTGCGAACGGACAACACCTTTGTCGTCGATCAGGAACGCGCCACGGAAAGCCACGCCGCCTTCGGACTCAACGTCGTAGGCCTTGGCGATTTCGTGCTTGATGTCGGCAGCCATGGTGTAACGAACTTCGCCGATACCACCATTGTTTACCGGGGTGTTACGCCAGGCGTTGTGGGTGAAGTGCGAGTCGATCGACACGGCGATCACTTCAACGTTGCGCGACTTGAAGTCGGCCATGCGGTTGTCCAGAGCAATCAGCTCGGACGGGCAAACGAAGGTGAAGTCCAGTGGGTAGAAGAACACCAGGCCATATTTGCCTTTGATGGCCGACGACAGGGTGAAGCTGTCTACGATTTCGCCATTGCCCAGTACAGCTGGAACGGTGAAGTCCGGGGCTTGTTTGCCTACGAGTACGCTCATTGGATATCTCCTGGTCTATTAACGTGAAGAACTGGATACGCATCAGCCTGCCACCCTCAGGCGACAGCCCTGTGACACGATCCGCTTCGAAGGACCGACCATCATACACGGCGTTTTTGAGCTGTCCTCAACGGTTTTTTGCAGGAGGGTTAAATTTGCCGTCGTAACCATTACTGGCAGATTGCCCGGATGAAAACCGTTCGTCGGTCACGTCCGCTTATAACGCGAAGCTTTCAGAAAGCACTTTGACAATCATTCTCGTTAACATTAAGAT
>NZ_JBFULH010001216.1:0-851 GCF_056400445.1 Pseudomonas sp. P5_B2
AGGCACTGCTGGATGAAATCACCCAAGCCAACCCTGGTATAGATTCGGTAGAAATCGACGTGAGTAACCCGGCGGAGATCGCCAGCGTCGCGGCAGATCTCATCCATAAGTACCCGGAATTGAATGTCGTCATCAATAACGCCGGCATCATGCCGTTCGACGATGTAACGGGCCCGCTCGACGATGCACAATCCACTTACCTGGTAGACACGAACCTGCTGGCACCGGTACGTATCAGTGGCGCGTTCATCGAACACCTGAAACGCCAACCACTGGCGTACATCATCAACAATAGCTCCACGGCTGCTTTTATTCCGATGGCAATGTTCGCGCTCTATTCCGCGACCAAAGCCGCCATCCACTCTTATTCGCTTTCCCAACGCTTCGCGTTGCGCAACACCAGCGTGCACGTCCTGGAAATTGCGCCACCTTGGGTTGATACCGACCTCGTTTATAAAAGCGGTGACGAACGCGCCTTGCAACTGGAGCCCTTCATCGAGCAAACGATGGCGTTGCTGGAGACTGCGACAACCGAGGTCGTCGTTGATGCTGGCCGCCAACTGCGCAATAGCGCAGGCCCGGGCGAACACGATGTCGTGAACTATCTCAACCAAATGTTCATTGACCATCCACTTCCGAAACCTTGACCTCGGGTCGGCAGGCCATCAAGCCATCGATGGCCTGCTGATTGCGCCAACGTCAACATTCCACGCGGGAAATTTTACCTTGAGTCTTTTTAACGATTTCAAACTGGGCGACCTGGTTCTGAAGAACCGCTTCGTCATGGGCCCGATGACACGCTCCCGTGCTTTTCAAGACATCGCCACTGAACAAACGGCGCTGTACTACAC
>NZ_JBFULH010001217.1:0-846 GCF_056400445.1 Pseudomonas sp. P5_B2
GTGTAGCCGCTGATGGTTCTGACCGACTGATCGAAAACCGTGTAGCCGCTGATGGTTCTGACCGCCTGATCGAAAACCGTGTAGCCGCTGATGGTTCTGACCGCCTGATCGAAAACCGTGTAGCCGCTGATGGTTCCGACCGACTGATGCAGAACCGCGTCGCCGAAGGTGGTGCTGACCGTTTGATCAAGTATCGCGCCGCATGAATGAATAACCTTCACGCAACACTCAACGAAAAGCCCGGCCAAACAAGCCGGGCTTTTTTGTGCACAAAATAAATCAGTCCCTACTTAATGCCCCTGCCGCACCTGTGGTACATAAGTATTGATTGTGAATTTTGCGCTCAATGAGGTTTACCCATGCCCCACTCCCAACGCTTGCCGCAACTGCTGAGCTGCGCCCTGTTCGGTTTATTTGCTGGTGGCGTCCAGGCCGGTACACCCTCCCCGGCACCCGATAGCTTGTTACCGCTGCTGGTGACGATCAACGAGCGCTTGAATACTGCGGATCTGGTGGCGTTGACCAAATGGGACAGTGGCAAACCGGTCCAGGACACCGCCCGGGAAACGCAGCTTATTGCCAACGCCAGGAAGACAGCCGAGAGCCGGAAGCTGAATCCAGACGAGGTTGCCGAACTGATCGCCGCACAAATCGAAGCCAACAAGCTGGTGCAATACGGCCTGCTCGCGCAATGGCGCGCAGCGGACAAGGCGCCAGACACGCCACGGCCGGACCTTCTCAATCAGATCAGGCCACAACTGGATGCGTTACAACACCGCCTGCTGCAGCAATACGCCGACTTCGTGCCCTATCGAAATGACCCAACTGCCCAGACTGGCTGGGGAC
>NZ_JBFULH010001218.1:0-845 GCF_056400445.1 Pseudomonas sp. P5_B2
GGTGCTGGCCGGGCCTTGGTCCGGGCAGATCCTGGCGGACTTGGGCGCTGAAGTGATCAAGGTCGAGCGCCCGGGCAATGGCGATGACACGCGCGCCTGGGGGCCTCCTTTCCTTAAGGACGCCTACGGTGAGAACACCAGCGAAGCTGCTTATTACTTGTCAGCCAATCGCAACAAACAATCAGTCACCATCGACTTCACGCGTGCGGAAGGTCAGAAGTTGGTGCGGGAGTTGGCGGCCAAGTCGGACATCTTGATCGAAAACTTCAAGGTTGGTGGGCTGGCAGCTTACGGGCTGGACTATGAGTCTCTCAAGGCGATCAATCCGAATCTGATTTACTGCTCGATTACCGGGTTTGGTCAGACGGGGCCCTATGCCAAGCGTGCGGGCTATGACTTCATGATTCAGGGCTTGGGTGGCCTGATGAGCCTGACGGGGCGTCCGGAAGGGGATGAGGGTGCCGGGCCGGTAAAGGTCGGTGTGGCGCTGACAGACATCCTGACCGGTCTCTACTCGACGGTGGCGATTCTGGCCGCGCTTGCGCATCGGGATCACGACGGTGGCGGCCAGCATATCGACATGGCTTTGCTGGATGTCCAGGTCGCGTGCCTGGCCAACCAGGCAATGAACTACCTGACGACAGGCAACGCACCGAATCGCTTGGGCAATGCCCATCCGAACATTGTGCCTTATCAGGACTTTCCTACGGCGGATGGCGACTTCATTCTTACCGTGGGTAACGACGGTCAATTCCGCAAGTTTTCTGAAGTGGCGGGGCAACCGCAGTGGGCGGACGACCCGCGCTTTGCGACCAATAAGTTGCGGGTAGCGAATCGTGCTGTAT
>NZ_JBFULH010001219.1:0-843 GCF_056400445.1 Pseudomonas sp. P5_B2
GGGGTAGGCTTCCCACCTTGCTCTGCGCCCCGTACCGGAGACGTGCCCTTTTACACCAAAGCGATGGGCTTGCACCATGCGCCCCTCTACCAATGGCATTGCCCCATGAGCGTCATATCCCAAAAACTTTGGCCGTTCTTTAGTCATATCGACCTCGCGACAGAACTTCGGAGTCCAGCCGTAAACAGGTTCCTCCCAAGAGCAACCCGCCTCAGAAATTTTGGAAAAAAGCTTCCACTCAGCAATGCTGCGGACCTCTGGTAAACTCAGGTCTGGTCTTACATCAACCAACGCAGCGCGACCGATAGTTGCCTTGCCCGTAATTTCCAAGCCCGTAGTGGTTCCACGCTCATGCAGAAGCTGGATCGGTTCACGCTTTCCCTTCCCAGATCCCGCCTTCACCAACGCCATCGCCAGAAACTTAAACCGCGTGTCGATAGCAAAGAACCGGGCTCGGTTATCGATAATCGAAAGCGAAACGCTTTGACTCGAATCGAAAATCTTTCGCCGCATTTCCTTAGTGCCCTGCGAACGGATTAACCCACCAGGAATTAAAGCAGCCACAGTTCCCTGCTCTTTACAGAGTTCAAAGAAGAGATCCGTAAAGGCAACGTAAAGGTCAGGCTCTCCATTACCTAGATCGGGATACCGAGCTAACAGCCGCTGAGAATAGCTCGCCATCTGATCACGCTGTACAGCAAACAACTCCTCATCAAGACCGTGGACCTGCGCCCCATAGTGCCGTTTGGTGCCGGTAGACTTCAAAAATTCGTGTCGTGAGAGCTTTACTTTCTCCCAGGGCGGATTGCCGATCACTGCATCAAAGCCTTCGCCAGCCATGGT
>NZ_JBFULH010001220.1:0-842 GCF_056400445.1 Pseudomonas sp. P5_B2
CCGCCGCGTCAGCGTTCCGGTTAATGCTGCGCTGCTCAGCACTGGCGTAGCTGAAGGTGTTGTAGAACCGATGCGCCTACCTGGTATCGACGTGATGCCGAAGCAGCGCCTATTTATCCGGGATCTGATCGCCCCAGGCCGCACCACGTCTCCGGCCATCTTCTGGGTCCAGCAAACCGGCTTCACCAATGCTGCCCGGGTTGTTGCCGAGAACACTGCCAAGCCTTACAGCGATATCCAGTTCGATACCAAGATCACGCCGGTGACCACCATCGCGCACATGTTCAAGGCCTCGAAGCAGATCCTCGATGACTTCGCGCAGCTGCAGTCCACGGTCGACGCCGAAATGCGTTATGGCCTGAAGTACGCGGAAGAGTCGGAAATTCTGTTTGGTGACGGCACCGGCGTTCATTTGCACGGCATCGTTCCGCAAGCAGAGGCTTACTCGGCCGCCTTCGAGCCTGATGCGATGACTCAGATCGACCAGTTGCGCCTGGCCATGCTTCAGTCGCAACTGGCGCGCCTACCAGCCAGTGGGCACGTGCTCCACTTCACCGACTGGGCGAAGATCGAACTGACTAAGGATACCCTGGGTCGTTACATCATTGGCAACCCGTTGAGCCTCGCCGGCCCGACACTGTGGGGGTTGCCTGTTGTAGCAACTGAACTGGCAGCGTTCCTCGGCAAGTTCTTGACCGGGGCATTCCAGACCGGCGCCCAGATCTTCGATCGCGAGGACGCCAATGTGGTGATTTCCACCGAGAACGCCGATGACTTCGAGAAGAACATGATCTCGATCCGTTGCGAAGAGCGTCTCGCTCTGGCGGTAAAACGCCCGGAAG
>NZ_JBFULH010001221.1:0-838 GCF_056400445.1 Pseudomonas sp. P5_B2
GTAGCAGCCTTTCCCCGTAAGATTCATGCCGGTCATTGTTCTTATATGGCCGCTCTCGTCAAGCTTGATGACTCTGCCAGGGACTCCAGATGAATCGTAATGACCTGCGTCGTGTCGACCTGAACCTGTTGATCGTTTTCGAAACATTGATGCACGAACGCAGCGTGACCCGCGCTGCAGAGAAGCTGTTTCTCGGCCAGCCGGCCATCAGTGCGGCGCTCTCACGCCTGCGCGGGCTGTTCGATGATCCGCTGTTCGTGCGCACCGGACGCAGCATGGAACCGTCCGCCCGGGCGATAGAAATCTTCGCCCTGCTCTCCCCCGCACTGGACTCGATTTCCACGGCCGTCAGCCGTGCAGCAGAGTTCGATCCGGCCACCAGCACTGCGGTGTTCCGCATTGGCCTGTCGGATGATGTCGAGTTCGCCTTGCTGCCGATGCTGCTCAAGCGCCTGCGTGCCGAATCGCCCGGAATCGTGCTGGTGGTACGTCGGRCCAACTACATTCTGATGCCGAGCCTGCTGGCCTCGGGCGAGATCTCCATCGGCGTCAGCTACACCGCCGACCTGCCGGCCAACGCCAAGCGCAAAGTACTGCGTCGCAGTATGCCCAAGCTGTTGCGGGCCGACACCGTGCCCGGACCATTGAGCCTGGATGACTTCTGTGCCCGGCCGCATGCCTTGGTGTCGTTCGCGGGTGACCTGAGCGGCTTTATCGATGAAGAACTGGAGAAGCTCGGACGCAAACGCCATGTCGTGCTCGCGGTACCGCAGTTCAACGGGTTGAGCACGCTGCTGAGCGGCACCGATATTGTGGCGACGGTGCCTGACTATACAGC
>NZ_JBFULH010001222.1:0-837 GCF_056400445.1 Pseudomonas sp. P5_B2
GTCATGCATGAGCCAGGGGCGCAGCTCCTTGAGGTTGGTTGCCACGATTTGCTGGGCCTCGGGGTTAGTGGCCTGGTTTCTCGGGTCGATCTGATAGCGTTGCAATACGTACTTCACCAGCGCCCTGCGACTGGGCACCACGAGCTGGCCATCAATCATGCCGAAGTCGGTTTCGATGATTGACTTCTGCGCCGCGTTCAATCGCCCATCGGCGGCAAATATCACCGGTATTTCGGTGTTCCAGTCTTCATCCAGCTCACGAGTGTTTGGCGATTCGTCGAGCAAATCCGGCTGGCCCCGTAGACGGCTGAGCACAAAGTCGCGGTACTGGCCGTTCTTCTCGCAGTAAGCCCGCACATGCCAGCGCATACCGGTGTAGACCAGCGTGTGAGGGGCGATGAGGCGAATCTCCAGGTTCGGAGTATTGAGCGACACGTACTCGGTTTCCAGGCGCAGGCCGTCGCGACAGGCCTTGAGCAATGGGCGCAGGACTTCCGGCCGAATTGGACGATCCGGGACTTCCAGCACCTTGGTGTGGGCGTAGGCAAGGGCGAGTCCATCGATGTGCGGGGCGCGTTCGTTGTTCTGATAGAGCAGGTGCAAATAGGCGCTGGCGCTGTTGTCGATGAACAGCGGCGTGAACGTCTTGCTGGGCACGTAACCTTTTATTTTTTTATCATATGTAAGATTTTTAGGCGCATGTTCTGTGATGTAGGTGTTGATGTCCTTGGACGCCTGCTGACGGCTGATGCCGAAGCTCTGCATCAAGTGTCCCGTGGTCAACCGGCCCTCCCACCAGGCAACGGTCTCAATCAAACGATAGCGAAGTGCCAGATC
>NZ_JBFULH010001223.1:0-837 GCF_056400445.1 Pseudomonas sp. P5_B2
CCGCATTGCCTCTACCGGCGACCGGCGAGCAGACAGGCCCGAAAGCCTGCCAACGACAGGACAACCTGGACGGCTGCCCGATGGTGAAACGCCAAAACCGTGTGAATGACCCGGTAAGCAATGCGCCCCGCCACTCCGGCGGCAATAGGACGGACAGCATCACTGAGCAGCCTTCTCGCGAGGGCTGCTTGGGATGACAACCAACAGGTAATCACCCATGAAGCACGCAACAGCAATATCCCAGCTCGAAATCCACGCCTCCAACTGCGAGAACAACGCAGTGATCCAGGAACGAGAAGGCCAGTTCGAAGAGGCCGCGAACAACCGCATCAACGCTGCCGATTACCGACAGGCAATCGAAGCGCTCCAGACTGAATAAGCATCACTCCTGCCCTCGGGATGCGGACGAATTCTGCACCGCGCAATGCGGCCCCCTGCATTCATCAATGAAACCCAGTACGGAGGATTGGCAGTCATGCACCAGTAAGCGATCCACCTGCGTGGCGCAGTAAGCCTGAAGGCTGCGCCCATCACCCATACAGGCAGCGGTCATCTGGGCCGACGGTGTTACCGCGCACCGGCCGAGCAATCGGTAGGCCACCCCAAGTTAGAAGTCACCGCTGATGATTCAGACCCAGGCCGTCGCCAGTAGCGGGCCTGGGAGGCTGTCACGTAGGGAGGTCTTGACGCGAACAAAAGCCCGGGTGATCTCGGGCTTTTTTACGCCTGCCTTTATCCGTCAGCACTCTCCCCTGCGCCCAACAGCAACCAGCAGGCGGCCCGAGTGCTGACGAATAACCGCAACCCTCAGGCTCAAGGAGTCGATATGAACCAGAC
>NZ_JBFULH010001224.1:0-835 GCF_056400445.1 Pseudomonas sp. P5_B2
CCCCCCTCGGCATCACTCTTGCCCTCACTTTTGTGACACTTCCATTCGTGGTACGTACCGTACAGCCGGTATTGGCTGATTTCCCGCGTGAAGTGGAGGAAGCGGCGGCGTGCCTCGGTGCAAGACCGTTACAGGTTTTCCGCCATATTCTGGTGCCAGCACTGCTGCCAGCCTGGCTCACCGGTTTCGCTTTGGCCTTTGCCCGCGGGGTCGGCGAGTRTGGTTCGGTGATTTTCATCGCCGGCAACATGCCGATGAAAACCGAGATCCTGCCACTGCTGATCATGGTCAAGCTCGACCAGTACGATTACACCGGCGCTACGTCCATTGGTGTACTGATGCTGGTGGTTTCCTTCGTCCTGTTGCTGCTGATCAACTTGCTGCAACGTCGCATCGAAACCCCATAAGGAGGCGCGAACCATGTCCCAATCGTCTATTGCTGCCGCCTCGTCGGCCAACGCTGCCCGCCGTGGCAGTGCCACCTCACGAAGAATCCTGATCGGTCTTGGCTGGTTGATATTTGTGCTGTTCCTGGTGCTGCCGCTATTTATCGTGGTGTCCCAGGGTTTGAAGAATGGCCTGGGTGCGTTTTTCACCGCGATCTTCGAACCGGACGCACTGTCCGCGCTGAAACTGACGGTGATCGCCGTGCTGATCTCGGTGCCGCTGAACCTGGTGTTCGGCGTCAGCGCTGCCTGGTGCGTGAGCAAGTACTCATTCCGCGGCAAGAGCATGCTGGTAACGCTGATCGACTTGCCGTTCTCGGTATCGCCGGTGATCGCCGGTCTGGTCTACGTGCTGATGTTCGGCGCCCAAGGCTTCTTCGGGCCCTGGT
>NZ_JBFULH010001225.1:0-834 GCF_056400445.1 Pseudomonas sp. P5_B2
CGCCAAAAAGCGTGTCGCACTTGTCCACTCTGCTCTGCCCGTTCGCTCTTGAGGCTTAGTTCGGCCGCACGGAGATTGACGCCGACATAGGAGAGCAGGACCGGTAGCAAAATGAGATTGGTGAAAATCAGCACGGCAACGCCGATGCTGGCGATAATAGCCAAGTCTTGAATGACTTTGATTTGAATGATCATTAGTACGGCGAATCCCACCGCATCACAAAGCAGTGCGGTGAGACCGGCGAGAAACAGGCGACGAAACGTGAAGCGCGCTGCAACCACTCGGTGCATGCCACGACCAATGTCCTGCATAATTCCGTTCATTTTCTGGGCGCCATGACTCATGCCTATGGCAAACACCAGAAAGGGCACTAGGACCGAGTATGGGTCAAGCTCATACCCCAGCAATGGCAGCAATCCAAGCTGCCAAACAACCGCAACCAACGAGCAAAGCACGACCAAAAGTGTGCTTCGCAGGCACCGGGTATAGCCATAGAGAACCGCGGTCGTGATAGCAATGGCAGCGGCAAAGAACAGCATGATTTGCCCTAATCCATCAATCAGGTCCCCAACCTTCTTTGCAAATCCCGTGATGTGAATGTCGACGCTGTCATTTTGATACTCAGCGCGTAACGCCTCCAACTGAGCAGACAGTTTGGCGTAATCGAGTGGCTGGCCATCCGGCGTGCGTGAGAGCAAAGGAATGGAAATGATGCTGGACCGTTGGTCGAATGCAACCAACTGGCCAATCTCGTTAGACAGTTGCACATTGCTGCGCAACTCAGCGAGTGACGCGGGGCTGCCGTCGTACTTGTCAGGTATTGCCGGTCCACCC
>NZ_JBFULH010001226.1:0-833 GCF_056400445.1 Pseudomonas sp. P5_B2
GTGCAGGCTTACCGACGCTATTTCAAAACGACGGTGTACACGGGTCAATCCTGCAACGCGCTGGTGCTGCGCGATGAACAACTGAGTCAGCCACTCGAGCAACATGCCCCCTACTTGCATCACGCACTGGAGCAGTATTTCAACCAGTTCGACTTGCAAGCGACATCGAGTGTCGTCAATCAAGTTGAACGCTTGGTCTTGCGCATGATGCCGATACAACKTTGCCGACTGCCATTGATTGCCGAGCAGCTCGGTATGCACGTGCGCATGTTGCAACGACGCTTGGCCGAGGAGGGGCGCAGTTTTGATGAAGTGGTCGAGGCCCTTCGCCGTGAACGTGCCGACCACTATCTGGCCGAAAGGCACATGCCGATGTCCCAAGTTGCCGGTCTTCTGGGCTATAGCGAACAGAGCGTGTTCAATCGCGCTTGCCGGCGCTGGTTTTCCATGTCACCGGGAGCCCGGCGCCGTCAGTTGCTTGGAGGTGGCGACCCCTGATGAGGTCGCTCGACCGGGTAAATCATTTAGTGGCTTGCGCGACATTCCCGCAGAAAATATTGGCGTTGCCATCCTCGGGTGAGGTTCGCAGAAGAACGGAGTAGTTGCCCGCAAGCAGGTCTTGCATTTTGATCGGCGCGCTTCGGTAAAAGGTCCACCCACCGGTCCCCGCATTGGGTTCCGTATTGACCTTGTCGTTCAGTGCGAAGGCGACGGGGCCGGGTTGCTGGCAGCTGCCTTTATTGATGAACGTGAAGATGCGCGGGGGCATGATGGTCCCGGTTGGAACACCTGTGATGTAGAAGTCGAAATTGGTTTTATCGCCCACGCTGGTC
>NZ_JBFULH010001227.1:0-832 GCF_056400445.1 Pseudomonas sp. P5_B2
GAGTAATCCCAAGACAAAAGATGCGCCAGTAAATCCTTTGTCTCCCCACCTGCGGAATTGCCTGAACTCCTAACGCCGGTGATGAGTAGGCCCAATGCAAAAAAAGCAAGAGCTCCGTTAACTAAACCTCCCGCCAACAAGCCTGCACGAATCACCAACCCCTTGAGTTTTGTACCGTGATGATCGACGTCGCGAATCGCTTGCAGCACTCGCCACCCGGCGAAGGCTAGCAAACCAGCCACCACTAGCCCGACCAGAACATATCCGAATGGCTGGCTTAACAACGCCTCAAGGCTTTTGTGGCTGTCCTTCGGTTTTGTCGAGTCTTGAGCCGCCAGCAGAGCGAAGATACCAATGATCAGATACAGAACACCTCGAGCGGCATATCCGCCACGAGCGAGTACGACAAGGGTGTGTTGAGCGGACATTGGATTATTTCCGAGGAGTGATACAGGAGCAGACCTATCGCTGGGGGAGGGGTTCGATAAAGGTCGATGTCTTCACACTCAGAATGGTCAATCAGGCGTCATGAGTGTTGCCGCCGCCGCCGAATTGACCCATGCCGAGATACTTTTTTCAGAGAGGGTCGGCCCTGTATGTAGGCCAGAAAGGGTAGAGATGTGGTTCGGCAAAAAAAGACGGACTCTGCTCTCTTCCGCCTTACTGCTTCAGACTAATAGCCGACCTACGGCTTGGCAGGAGTGGGCTACAGCAAAAGGACTACCTAATCCTGCTAGGGAAATGCAGTCGTTTGAACATTTTTACTTCAGCATTCAGGCGGCTATCGCAGGTCTAGGAGTCGCCATCGGCCCGTGGCATTTGGTACGCGACG
>NZ_JBFULH010001228.1:0-831 GCF_056400445.1 Pseudomonas sp. P5_B2
GCCTCCTATTTGACGCACAAGCCTGCGGCTCAGCTGAACTGATTCCCATTTGCTGATGGGGTGTTATTTGCGACCCACAAGCAGATAGACGCCAGACAATTTGAGTGAGATGCAGGCAAGAGCGGAGATAAGAGAAGTGAGGTTACTTCAGAGGCAGGGCGAACTTAAGTGTTGATGCATAACGGGGTAATTACACCGGCACATTAATTAATGTTATCCGGGAGAGTTGTCAGTTCGCAATATTAATATTGGGACATTCGAAGAAGAATAACCGTTGGGATTCAAGGCAAAACGTTGTAGCCACGCTGTTGCAGACAGCTGCTGTACACAGAATTGTTGGCGGTGATGTTTTGCTCGGTGGTTCCTGCGTTCTGTCTGCGTTCCTGGCGTTGTCTGGATCCCCCGATCACCACGCCGGCAGCCGCGGCGCTGCGTGCATTGTTCTGGCGATAGTCTTGCTTGATATCGTCATCGATCTGGTCATAGACGTTGTCGTGTTGGTTACCCCGAACCTGCGCTGCGGTGGCTCCGGCAACGGCAGCGGTAGCAGCGCCTTTTGCCCGGCCACCGGATGGCACTGTGTTTTGTATCGGGAACTGAGCATTGGCCTGTGATTGGCAGACACTGGTGTCCTGCTGGATCCTCTGGGAAGTTTGGCCATTCAGTGGAACCAGTGTCACCGCCAATGCGCCAGAACTGGCGAGCGATACAAAGGCCGATAAGGTAAAGGTCAGCAGTTTCATCAAGTCGGACTCTCGTTAGACATCGTTACATGGTCTAGCGGTTTTAGGAAAAGACGCAGCTAAAACCCCATGCTCGTCTGCTCGCGAC
>NZ_JBFULH010001229.1:0-831 GCF_056400445.1 Pseudomonas sp. P5_B2
ACCGTAGGCCAGTGGTCACGCGTCGACATTCGGGTCGCTCGGGAAGAACGGCTCAGGGTCGACTGSCTTGCCGGCCGCGACTGCCTCCTGAAGCGCCTGCACCCATCTAGCAAGACGGTAAGGGAAGGGGATGCCGGGGCAATGACCGAACATCTCAGTGTGGGCGTCCATGGCTGCATCCAAAGCAAGCTCGGCTTCTTCTTCGGTCATGCGGTTGTCGTCGTCGCTCATGGTGCTTTCCTCGTTGGTGGCGGCGCCTATGAATTCGCGTTGGGGTCGCTCGTGAAGAACTGCGAGGAGTCGAGTGGCTTGGCACCTCAACTGCAAAGGCTATCCCTTGAAGGTTAATTTGCGGTGGTGTTCAAGATATGTGTGGCACTCCTTGGGGAATGGACCCACATTCGTGTTCAGGTCGATACCCCAGGCATTCAATACGTCCACCGCGCCACTCGCTACCAGTAGCTCCCCTCCATCTTGGAAAGAGATCCATCCGCGGTCAAACAAGCGATCCACATGGGGCGCCAGCATCAGGCCGTTGTATCCATCGAGCCGCTCTTGGTTGTCGGAGTCTTTCCAGGGCTTGATGTGACTGGCGATCAGGAAATCTGGATCAGTTACACCTGTAAGGTGGCAGTGCGAACTCCACAGCAACACCCGGCGACGAAACAGGCCCTGACCAACACGAGCTTTGATCAATAGCTCTTTGAAAGTACTAGGAAGCTCGGACTGCTCAATTTTGCGCTGCTCCTGTGCGTTCTGAATGGCGTCAGGGCTTGTCGGAATGACCATTTCGGGAAGGTCTACCTGTGATCCCACCAGGTCGAGTATCAG
>NZ_JBFULH010001230.1:0-829 GCF_056400445.1 Pseudomonas sp. P5_B2
CAGGATCGCTTCCCGAAAGTGTGAAAGCATCTGTATGACAGACGCCAGTGGCGACGATGCGAACTCGTACTTCCCCAGCCTTAGGAGGGGCTACGTCGATGGTGACTAACTGCAACGGTTCATTGGGGGCGAACGCGACAGCAGCCCTTGACTTCAAGGTCTGTGCTGACATGGAGAGCCTCATGCTAAGTTTGGAAAATGCCCCTGAGCTATGAACTCAGGGGCATGGTTTTAGATATCTTTCAGTAGTCGCAAAGCATCGTAGATGGCGGCATGAGTGTTGCGCGCTGAGACGGCATCCCCGATTCGGAATAGCTGAAAACGGCCTTCAGGGTTAGTGATAATATTTTGGACTTTTCCAGCGATAAGGTTGTGCTGCTCAACCGCGCCGCCATTGCTCGAATGGGGTCGCAGATCGAAGTACAAATCGTCCAAAGGAATGGTGCCGTGGTTGATAACGACCTGATCAACCGTTCTCTGCTTGTGTA
The DNA here is from genome assembly GCF_056400445.1 of Pseudomonas sp. P5_B2. Taxonomy (NCBI): domain Bacteria; kingdom Pseudomonadati; phylum Pseudomonadota; class Gammaproteobacteria; order Pseudomonadales; family Pseudomonadaceae; genus Pseudomonas; species Pseudomonas sp. P5_B2. The sequence continues at coordinate 489 of NZ_JBFULH010001230.1, forward strand.
CAGCGCCGTAATCACTGCCGAAGCTGGCAATCAACTTACCGTCGCGCTTTTCTACGGTCTCCACTCGATACGTGACAGTAAAGGTAACGTCCAGGTCTTGCAGGCTGCGCATGTAAGGAACCAGGTTCATCGCCATCACCTCCGGCGAAAACGACCGATCAGGTGTAACGATCTCGACCTTGGCTCCACTGTTGGCGATGACTTCTGCAGCTTGCAATGCCGCATGGTCGCCAGCGTCATCAAAGATCAGCACATTCTTTCCAGGCTTGACGTCGCCAGAGATGATGTCCCAAGTCGATACCACCAGTTCATTGCCCTGTTTGAGCACCTCGGTGTGAGGC
>NZ_JBFULH010001231.1:0-828 GCF_056400445.1 Pseudomonas sp. P5_B2
GGCTCACTCCTACAGGTTTTTGTGGTGTGGGTTAGAAGGACGAGGTGATCTTGATCCCGCCAATCAGCGCGTCGTCGACCTGGTCCACACCTCCGGGATGTCGGATGTATTGCAGGTTCGGGCGCACGGTCAGCCAGTTCGTCACGTGCACGCCGTAATAGAGTTCGGCGCTGTATTCGGTGTCCTGCGGCGGCAGGAACGACGGGTCGTCGTAGTCGTAAACGGCGTGCGCCTGATTGGTCGCTTCGGCGTTTTTGCGATAGGCCGGGTTGACGTGAACCCGGGCCAGAGCGAAGCCGATATCGTCTTTGGCGCGCGCATCGAACCAGCCTTTGTAGACCACGCCGGCCTGGACGTAGTTGTCGATGGCATTGGTCTTCTTGTCGTGCATCGTGGCGTTGGCAAACACGTTCAAACCACGGGAGTGATCGCTGGCGATGCTGGTCACTTGCTGCTGAATAACCAGCCACTCGCCGTGCTTGCTCGATGCACTGCGATACGCCTCGCCACTCAATGCGGCGGGCTGGCCGTTGCTGTCCTTGTAGACATCGGTGGCATTGGCATTGCTGTAGTAATAGCCGACGCGGTATTCGCCCGACAGGTCATTAACTTTTGGCGACCACACCAGTTCCACCGGCAATATCGCGCCTTGGGTGCCGCTGCCGCTGAGCTTGAAGCCGTTGCCGCGGTCCAGGTTCGACGGGTTTTGCTCATAGGCGCCGATCTGCGCATACARCTCCGGTGTSAGGTGATATTTGACCCGCAKYGCCCACTGGCTGACGGGCCAGTTGTACCAGATGCCACCGACCCAGTTGCCGACCTGAGAGC
>NZ_JBFULH010001232.1:0-824 GCF_056400445.1 Pseudomonas sp. P5_B2
ATCAACGGCTGACTCACGAGATCGTCAAGAGAGCGGATGGGTGCGTTCTTGCTGATCCAGTCCGGGCTAGCGACCGGGAAAATCCGTGGCCTTTCCAGCAAAATCCAGCGAACATTCCCCTTCGGCTCATCCAAATAACGGATATCGACATCGGCGTCGTAATGCGCGAAATCGGGCTCTAGATCGGTCGCGCGCATGACGAAATCGATACCGGGCAGCGCAAGTTGGAGCTGGTTAAAACGCGGCGCCAGCCAGCGCGTTGCGAGACCAGGGACACACCAGATTCGCAAAACCGAGCGGCTTACCGCCGGACGCAATTCCGCCGTCGATTTGGCGATCATGTCGAAAGCCATTCCCACAGACTCGGCAAAAAGCCTGCCTTCCGTAGTCAGCCGAATGCCTCTTGGTCCAGCATCCACAAGTCGCGTGCCAAGCCAGGATTCAAGATTCCGCACATGGCGGGAAACGACCGTATGGCCGACATTGAGATCATCCGCAGCCTTGCGCATCGAGCCGAGCCGGCTCACTGCCTCAAAGGCGCGGACCATCGAAAGCGGCGGTATGCGTCCGCGTTTGGCGCCACTTTCTGGCTCCTCTTCTGGCGATTTGGCGTTGCGCAAGCATGCCTCCTTGAAAGTGAGTATTTCCACGAGTTTAAACGCCATAATGCCGAAAACCCCTCTTGCGCGAAATGAAATCTGGGGCTTGTATCACGAAGACTGACGCGCAGCGCGTCTATGACGAAGCGACTATCGCTGACGGATCCTCAAGCCCGCTGGATCGCAGCTCCAGGTGGCTCGGCGTTCTACGCCTATTCCACGAAC
>NZ_JBFULH010001233.1:0-824 GCF_056400445.1 Pseudomonas sp. P5_B2
GGCACGACGCCTTCGCGAGCAGGCTCGCACCACAGAGGAACTGCGGTGATTTTAGGTGTGTGTTTAATTCTGTTTAGGGTTACTTCCTGAAAGCTACAGCGCCTTGCGCCGTCGCCTACAACCACGTCAGAATCCGCCGGCTTGTGCGCCTGGAGGCCCGTCGGTAACTTGGTCCTGTCACTGATTTCCAGTGATCGGGTTTAGTAGCCCGGCTTTTCCTAACTGGTCGTACAAGTATCATTTAGTCAGGCATTCGCCTGCATTTGATGGTGACTGTGCGCATGGTGCCCTCGGGCACACCGGTTTGGCTGGTGGCCGGTCTACTAACTTGCGCACAGCTGCCTCCCATCCGTTTAGTAGCGAGACAGGTTGCAGCTCTACTAGCAGGAGCACCAGTTCAATGTTCAAGATAACGCCGAACCCACCGAAAACCGACGACGTTTCCCCCTACGAAGCCCCCGAGTCCAAAAAACTCAACAAAGCCGCCGACCGCGCCCTCGATTACTACCTCAAACCGGTCATCCCCAAAGACACTCCACGCAAACCGAGCACGATCTACTTCGTCGGGCCCGACACCGATAATGAAACCCTACTGGTCAACGCCTGTGAATCACTGGCGTCGGCGAGCGTGATGTTGAGCAACTTCGCAGCAACGGTTGATGGCACCCAGCGCAACACAGTGCTTGGCATACAGCACTCCGTCATGTTGGGTGAACTAGCGGTGAACCGGATGCTCGATAACTTCGTCCCAACCTAAATCCTTGTGGGRATTAGCCTGCTCGCGATGCGGTCTGTCTGTCTGAAACATCAATGCTGACTGATCC
>NZ_JBFULH010001234.1:0-824 GCF_056400445.1 Pseudomonas sp. P5_B2
GGTTACAAGCGTTCATCGAAAACGGGATCTGTACCCAAGAGCAGATCGATATCGGCCTGATCCGCTGCCGCGCCGAACCTTCCGACTTCATCCCGAGTGTCGGCAAGTTCATTCAAGGCTGCGTGCCAATGCCGGAAATGCTGAACCCACCGCTGCCGAACGTGGAGACGGCCTACAAGCAGGCCCTTCGTAACTGCCACCYAACGATGCACGGCGTTGCGAAGTGGTTTCACCCGGCCGTCTACCACGCAACCGCCGCCGCTGGATTTAACAGCCTGCCACTGCTCAGTCGAGAGCTGGGTTTGATCAGCTTCGAGAAGCGGTATCTGGAACAGGTTCGCAAGGTCTGGATGGGTGAGCAGCTCGGTCCAGTGCCGGTGGCGGAATTGGCAGCACCGCAAACTCAACGAACTCCCGATGTTGGCAATAAAGCCCTGGCTGAACTGCGCGCGCGCCGCGCTGGAGCATCCGCATGAGCGCATTGAATACCCAGGTCGCTGGCGGCCATTACAAGGCACTGAAGATCCAACCGATTGAATACATCCACGCGAACAGCATTCCGTTCGCCGAAGGCAGCGTCATCAAGTACGTGACCCGGTGGCGTGACAAGGGCGGGATTGCCGATCTGGAGAAGGCGAAGCATTTCCTCGAGTTGTTGATCGAGCTTGAGCAGGCGAGGGCTCCGGAATGAAGACGGCCAGTCCGAAGCTTTTCAAGCAGAAGGCCGTCCGTGCCAAGTCAGTCGACCGCGAAGGACAGGAGCAGGCCGCGTTGATGACTGAGCTGCGAATTCGCATGCCAGACGTAGCCGATCTGATTTATCA
>NZ_JBFULH010001235.1:0-822 GCF_056400445.1 Pseudomonas sp. P5_B2
CCAAATTCTCAGCTGGTAACAATGCATTCGCTAACAGCGCCTTTGCGATCGATCCACCTAACCAACCCGTTCCTCCAATGATCCCTATCGTTTCACTGATCATTGGCAGCCGCCTCCTCGAAGGTGTCCGTCAAAGGGACGAAAGTCCCGGGTTCCGTTTCGGCATAACCAAACTTCCCGTAAAAACGATCCAGCTCACGTCTTTGAGGCGCTTTTCCGGTAAAAATACTTACGTAATGGGGAATACGCTGGAAACGCTCTGTAATCAGCTCAGTCGTATTCATAGTGATGTAACCGATCTGAGTAAGGTAGATAGTTCGGGCTCGCGCATCAGCGCTAGGGGCGTCGTAGCCGAAGCGCTTGAACATGCTCGCCAAAGCGCACATCCGCTGCTCATCGACGACAGAGACCTCCTTGGCAACCTCATCTGATTGAAGCGCCCAACTACGCACTGCAAATTCAAATTGCGAATCGAATAGCTTTGGATTGAGCCAACATTCGAAGACATTCAAAATTGCTTCGGAAATGCTTTCGGCATAGCTTTCGCTCTGCCCTATCAGCCCGCCAGTGTTCGTATCTCGCCAGCGCAAAAGTAACGCAGCTAATAATTGCTCGCGATCCTCGAAAAACCAGTAGAAGCTGGTTCGTGATAAGCCAAGGCGTTTGGCTAGTGGCATGACCCGAACGGCATCTATGCCCGACTCCTTCAAGGTGTCATAAGCAGCTTCAAGCCACCCCTCCGGCGACCCGCGCCATCCTGTATCTTGGGCCTTACCACGCCCCTTCCCGATCTGGGACATGTCGCTTCACCTTCTTCAAATT
>NZ_JBFULH010001236.1:0-815 GCF_056400445.1 Pseudomonas sp. P5_B2
TAATCGCGCTCCACAGGCGGTCCGTTTCCGCTTGGTCGTCAGTCGCGACCTGAAACGAAAAGGCCTCGTTATGCTTGACCGTCGGCCCACCATTGAGGCCGATACAAGGGATGCCCATCACCGTGAAATCAACCATCAAGACATCGCCCAGCTGACCCACCGGGAAATCACCGGGCACGCGATGGACGGCGCCCACGGCACTGTCAGGAAACGTCCGGGCGTAGAAGTCTGCAGCCTCCAGCGCGGTGCCGTCGTACCAAAGACAAATCGTGTTCTTGCTGATCATCTTGGTTCTCCAGGTTCCGAAAAGACAGGTGCATTCTAGCAGCCCGGGTTGGGGCGACCGGGCGTAGGGAAAGCGACCGGGGTTAGAAAATAGCGACTCTTTAGCTGGCGTAAACCTGTCATGAAATGAAAAGAGTTTGTCGTCCAATGAATCGTCGGCCATGACGATATGCACGTAGAACAAGCAACCAGCTGTTGGATGCTGCCGTTCTGCCATGCTACCGATTTTCATGCCCCCAAAATTCTAATAATAATCCGAATAAGGATCGCTTTTTATGCGTGTGAACTTGCCTGTCACCGAGCATGAAAGAGTATTTCCCGCCGAACAACGATTGATCTCCATAACCGACCTGGATAGCCGAATCACTTACTGCAATGACGCGTTTGTGGCCATCAGCGGTTTCACTTCCGACGAATTGGTCGGTCAGCCTCATAACCTGATCCGACACCCCGATATGCCACCCGGCGTATTCATTCATATGTGGCACACCATCAAGCAAGGCAAACCCTGGAAGGGGATTGTGAAAAAC
>NZ_JBFULH010001237.1:0-815 GCF_056400445.1 Pseudomonas sp. P5_B2
CAGCTGGGAGGTGCAGGATCCGAACGCAGGAGCTGACCTGAGGAATCGAATTGCCGAAACGCGTCGAATCGCATACCACTGTCGAGACAAGGCTCCGCCAATCCGAGCATTTCCAATGCCCGTACCGTGTTGTGTAACAGGCAAATGCCCGACCCTGCCGAGGGAATCCCCGGCTTGATATCGATACAGTGGACGTCCACTCCTGCCCTTCGCAGTGCATAAGCCGCGGTGGCACCGCCGATTCCACTACCTACAATCAAAACGCGTTTAACCTGACTCATTCTTGTCTCCTCTCCGCTTCTATGGCGGGTGGTAGCTGCTATCCAATGACACAGCTTGTTTGCCAGATCCGGTACATCGAAGTACGCCTCGGCAAGAGACATCTGCGACCGGATATAGCCCTCGTATCGTCATCTGCGGCAAGCCTTCAAGCGTCGCACAGTACTGTTTCAAGTCCGGCGACGACCTAAATCCACTGGGCAGGACCGTCCAGGCCTTCGACTACCCATCATCCCGCGTTTCGTGTCGCTCACCAGACATCGGCGTTGCTAAAGACAAACCAAATCTATACGTTCCGTTTTGTTTCCGCAACCATACCAAGAAAAACCTAAATTTAGGCAAGAGATCCATTGACAACAGCAATCTCAGGCAACAATACTTTGTGTACGCATCGTTTTGTTAATGCTGACTTCAGTTAGATAACAATTCATAACCGGAGCGCGGCTTAAGTAGGCCGCCTCGCGCTTACTTCAACTCTCTCTGCCGTTTCCGGAGCTCGACGCATGACCGCTAATTCCCAGTCCCCTGTGTTCGTT
>NZ_JBFULH010001238.1:0-814 GCF_056400445.1 Pseudomonas sp. P5_B2
GAGCGTACTGAACCTGCAGGCGACCGCCTGCGGGAACAATGCTGCCAACCATAATGTACTGGGCGCCAACTGCCTTCCAGTCACGGAAAATGATCTCGCTGGCCTGGCTCGGCAGGCTGATCATGTTCTGCTTTGGAATTGGCGAGTAATAACCCGAGTTGCGCAGGTCGTTACCGATGATTTCGGCCATATCGTCCGGCAGCACAGTACCGCCCTGGAAAGCGAACGGAACGACGGCGATCGGGGTCGCCCGATCAGTGCCACTGGTAACCAGAATGTTTTTCTCATCTGCCATCGCCATCCCTGCCAGGCAGCAGATAGCGACAAGCATTCCTCGAAGAAGGTTTCTCACGGGGCTAAATCCTCAGGCGTGAATGTCATCTTGAATGAACGATACGGAGCGAAATCACTCGGCTTCATTCCCTGCATTTCTATCAAACGTCCAATATTCTTGACCGCCGCTACAGCGGACGCGTCAAACGGACCGTCACCGCTGGACTTGGTCACGTTGACCGAAGTCACCGTACCGTCCGGCAACATGCCGATTTGCAGCATGACTGTCATACCTTTGCGTGCCGAAGGTGGACGAGCCCAGCCTTCCGCCGCACGAATACGAATCAGATCATCGAAACTGCCGGCGACTTCATCACCCTGTTCATCCGCCAAGGCCTGCTGGCGCTGCGGCGTGTCGGAAAGCAAATCGGCCAAGGCCTGAGCCTTTTTGTCTTCGGTCGATTTACGCGCCGCATCCTGCGATTTCTTCTTCGCAGCATCGGCAGCAGCTTTCTTCTTCGCGTCTTCGGCGACTTTCTTC
>NZ_JBFULH010001239.1:0-814 GCF_056400445.1 Pseudomonas sp. P5_B2
GCCTTTGATCGAGCCCGCTACACCGAGGCGGATCACGGCACTGTCGTAGCCTTCGAAGCGCTTGCGGCGCGACTCCCAGCCGTCCATCCACTTGCCGTTGTCATCGAACACGCCTTCTTTCCACACAGCCGGAGTCGGCTGGAACAGGCGGTTGGCATCAGCGAACCAGTCATCGGTGACCGAGATGATTTTGGTGCCCAGGCGGGCGTCGGCCAGGTTGACGAACTTCTCGAAAGGTACGGCGTAAGCTTTCATTCTTCTTGTCTGCCTTTAATAAGTTGGCTTGGGATGCTTGCAGTGCCCTGGGCGATGTCTGCGTTCCATGTCGCCAGGGCAAGGCTCGCTATAGGGTCAGTAAACGGAACAACGCAATCTTGTTGATCTCTGCCAGCGCGCATTTGAATTCGGTGTCGACCGAGTTGTGAATGCGCGTTTCGAACGCCGCGAGGATCTGATGCCGGTTGCTGCCTTTTACCGCCATGATGAAGGGAAACTTGAACTTGGCTTTGTAGGCGTCGTTCAGCTCGGTGAAGCGCTGGAACTCTTCGGCCGTGCATTGGTGAATACCGGCGCCAGCCTGTTCATTGGTGCTGGCTTCGGTCAGTTGGCCCTGGACGGCCGCACGGCCTGCCAGGTCCGGGTGAGCGTTGATCAGTGCCAGCTGGCTTTCGTGATCGGCGCTCAACAGGATGTCGCTCATGCGCTGGTGCAGGGTTTCGATCTCGTCGATCGACGCGTCCTGGCCCAGGTCGAAGGCCTTTTCGGCCACCCATGGCGAATGTTCGTAGATGTCGGCGAAAGCGGCAACGAATGC
>NZ_JBFULH010001240.1:0-813 GCF_056400445.1 Pseudomonas sp. P5_B2
CTGATTGAGTGGTTGAGAAGCGTCATGTTGTTCAAATCAGGAACCCAGACGACATCGACATTCATATCAAGAAGGTCGATATACAGCGCTTCGATTTTCTGTGCTTCACTCAGGGAAAGGGCAATATACAAGCGCCGAATGTCATGCACAGTGATCAGCGTACGCAATTCATCCAGCTGACCCACGACTCTGGCTAAATTGGTAGTAGGCAAGTTTTCAGATTCCACACTGACAAGGCCGATCAATGGAGTATGTTGCTGCTGGGTCAATGTGTCTGCCAGTTGTAGTGCCACTCCATTGGTGCCAATGATCAATGTATTGATATGACGGTTCAGCTGGCGATGATAGCGCCTTGAAAATGCATGCATCGGAATATAAAACAGGGCTTGCAACCCATAACCAAAAATTGCCCAGGTTATTATCACTTCGCGGGAGAATAGCTCGCCGGTTTTACTGAGGAAGCCGATAGTTGTCAATCCAGCCAAAGTGGCTAACCAACCTATAAGAAGCCTTATCAGACCGCTCAAGTAGCCATGATGTTTATGATAGACCTGCATCAGTGTAAAGGCAGGCACTGACCCGAGAAGAAACAGCACGGCAAGGACTCTGTAATGAGAGCCGACTTCACCGGTTTGGTTATAGGCAAGCACAAACAACAAAGCGATCATCGCGCCTGTTGAAACGGTCCACTGGCCCCAAAAGGTAAGCCCTTTTGCTACCGCTTTTCGGTCTATTCGAGTATGTAGCAAAGCACAATCCCTGTAGTATTTTCTTTAACCATGCGGGCGACCCTAATAGCGGGTCACACACGCT
>NZ_JBFULH010001241.1:0-813 GCF_056400445.1 Pseudomonas sp. P5_B2
GAATGCTGTAACGCAGTAAACGTCCACACAAAATCCTCCGCACCTCGCAATTAGCGACGGTTGGAACAGCTTTTTTGGAAAAGGTTTTATGACAGGCAAAAAAAAGCCCGCTGGGGAACGGGCTAGGGTACTGCTTTCTAACGGATGGTTTGAGCCTACGACCGAGCCTGTGAAAAGTTTGTGAAAAACAAACGGGCACCATGACCAAACGTCTGCGGTCCGGTTTTGAATCGAAAAATCGATACTGCGAAAATGAAAACCCCGCTCGATGGCGGGGTTTGTCCGGTTAACAGTTATTTCCTGGAAGGCGCCGCCACTCTTGGCAGAAATTTCGCCTTAGGGCCTCTGGGCGTCGTCGATTTCATTTTACTGATCTGGACCGGGTCTTCCCCAAAGCCCGATACATACTCGGTCTGGCCACACTTGACGCAATTGTTGATCGGAAATTCAGCCCCGTCGTCTTCGATATACGGATCAGCCATACCTCTTCCCCTCTCAAAAAGGGTCGACACCGGCAAAGCCATTTGCCTGAAAAATATCGACCGCCAAGGCTTTTGAGACTAGCCGGTCACTACCCGACTTGTAATTCAGTTTTTCACGTGACCGACGAGTGGCCCGAACTCAACACGTGAACAAACAGAATGCATCACCTCAGCTTGACCGCTGTCCCCGTCACAAAAACCACCACCATCCCACCCTTTCCGGACGGCATGCTGATCTCAAAATCGAGCCCCACCACTGCGTCTGCATGAAGTGCCCGCGCCCGTTCCTTGATCTCGTCAGTCGCTTGAATGCGCGCCTCCTTCAAAGCCC
>NZ_JBFULH010001242.1:0-809 GCF_056400445.1 Pseudomonas sp. P5_B2
CTCCAGCCAGGATCAATGCGGTCGTTTTGAGGCCTTTGCGGCAGCTGCGCAGGAGTGCCTTCAATGCATCCTCGCGGGCTATCGAATTCTCGGCTGCCAGGAAAAAGTGTGTTTGATCCATGACGTGAACGTAGGCAATATTTCGCTCGCCCAGACCCGCGCAGAGGGCCATGTAGGTCTCGTCGATTTCCGGGTAGAGCGGCATGTCCATCAACTGACCGTAAGGCGAAATACGGATGCCCACACGATCTGCGCCGATGCGCTCGCACACAGCGTCCACCACTTCGAAAACAAAACGCAGGCGGTTTTCCAGGTTCTGCGCGCCGTAGTGATCGGTACGGTCGTTGACCATCGGGTTGATGAACTGCTCGAGCAGATAGCCGTTGGCGCCATGCAGCTCAACACCGTCGAAGCCAGCTTCTATGGCATTAGCAGCGGCCTGGGCGAAGTCTTCGACCACGCGGCGTACTTCGTCGGTCGCTAAGGGACGGGGCGTGGATGTCGGCATAAAACCTGGCTCACCATTCTCGGTGTAGGCGTAGGCTGTAGCGCCATTTGCAGCCTTCCCGGTTGCGCTGACAGGGGCGGCACCGTCGATTTGAAGCGAGGTGTGGGAGACGCGACCCACATGCCACAACTGGGCGAAAATCTTGCCGCCGACGCTGTGCACCGAATCAGTGGCGAGTTTCCAGCCAGCAATTTGCTCTGGCGTGTAAATGCCTGGGTTGAACAGATAGCCCTGGCCCTCTCGCGAGATAGGCGTACCTTCGGTAACTATCAAGCCAGCTGTTGCGCGTTGGGTGTAGTAC
>NZ_JBFULH010001243.1:0-807 GCF_056400445.1 Pseudomonas sp. P5_B2
ATCGCAGACAAAGAAAAGCCCGGCCTAAGCCGGGCTTTTCTCAGAGCTTCGCTAATTACTTAGCGTTAGCTTCAACCTGCGCTTCTACGCGACGGTTTACTGCACGACCTTCAGCGGTATCGTTGGAAGCTACTGGGCGAGTTTCGCCGTAGCCAACGGACTGAACGCGCGAGCCTTCAACACCATACTGGTTGGTCAGAACTTGTTTAACGGCGTTTGCACGACGCTCAGACAGTTTCTGGTTGTAAGCGTCAGGACCGACGGAGTCAGTGTGACCTTCAACAGTAGTGTTGGTGGCTGGGTACTGCTTCATGAAATCAGCCAGGTTCTTGATGTCAGCGTAGCTGTCTGGCTTGACTACCGACTTGTCGAAGTCGAATTTCACGTCCAGTTCTACACGAACAACTTCAGCAACTGCCGGGCAGCCATCAGCGTCAACAGTTACGTTGGCTGGGGTGTCTGGGCACTTGTCAACGTTGTCGCACACGCCATCGTTGTCGCTGTCGGAGCAAACTTCTGGAGCAACAACCGGAGCAGGCTTGTTGCCGCCACCGAAGTTTACGCCCAGACCAACGGAAGGAATGTAGTCCCAACGGCCGTTGTCCAGTTTGTAGTCAGCTTCAACACCAGCACGGGCGAAGACGTTTTCCAGGAAGTACCACTTAACGCCAGCGCCAGCAGTCAGGAAAGTCGACTGATCACGGCCCGAGTGACCATCATCACGTACGTTGGTCATGCTGCCGTGCTTAACACCACCTTGAACGTAAGGACGCAGAGCGTCGCCAGCGTTGTTGAAGTGGTATTGAG
>NZ_JBFULH010001244.1:0-807 GCF_056400445.1 Pseudomonas sp. P5_B2
CGGTGTGCTGTATGAAGGACGGATCGGAATGGCGGTTCCTACGTCCATCCCTATCAGTGAGGTCGCCAGTGTCGAAGATCTTAACAAGCCAGAGGTGAAGGAGAAATTCGGCGGCAAAATACTGACCTCGGAAGTGGGTAACGGTCAATATAAGCTTACGGAAAAGGCCATCAAAGAATACAAGCTCGAAGGCTATAAGATGGTCGCCTCTTCAGAGTCTGGAATGTTGAGCGAGCTCGATCGCAATCTCAAGCGTGACAAATGGTCGTTGATTAACGCTTGGAGCCCACACTGGATGTTCGCCAAGTGGCCGCTGCGCTACCTGGATGATCCGAAGCAGATTTTCGGTGGTGCCGAGCAAATTCACGCGGTTGCACGCAAAGGATTCAGCGCAGAGCATCCCGACGTTGCCCAATTTTTCGCCAACTTCAAGATTCCCAAGGCCGACCTTGAGAAGTTGATGGCAACTGCGCGTGATAGCTCGGCAGACAAGGTAGTTGCAGAATACTACGCAGCCAACAAACCGCTCTTTGTGGCAATGTTTGGCGCTAATACTGCAGCCACAACAGCGGGCCAGTAATAGCTTAAGCTGTTCGGTAGCTACTCCGCAGCCTGGTGTCCTTGAAGGAAAACTAAGGGCCCAGGCAGCATGGAATAAACCGTATAGGCGATATCTTTTGAAAACAGCAACCTATCATAGCTTTTCAATCGAGGGAGCTGTTTCCTGGGTGAAGCAACTTTGCGAGTCGAAAGGTTGCTCGCAAGCAGTAGCCGATTCGCTTGCCAGAGCAGTGGTCGCTGCACAAG
>NZ_JBFULH010001245.1:0-806 GCF_056400445.1 Pseudomonas sp. P5_B2
AAAGACGCCCGTGCATTGAACGATATCTTTAAAGAAGCGGACGAAGAATATATTGGTGAAGGCGCATTAGGGGATGCTGTGATGATGAAAAAAATGAGTGAAAATATTTATCCTGAAGCGGATCTTTCGCTGATGAAAGAAGCGCAGGCTACGATGAACAAGGATTTGATAGTTGCAATGGCGATTTGTACTCGCCAACAGTATCTCCCTGCGTTGAAAGATCGATTTGTCCGGTTGGTGAGGGATATCGACAGTTCCCGGGAGGCACTGCAGGACGGTGCGCTCCAGAGCTTTAATGAACTCAGGAATAATAGCGGTAAGCTGGTTGGTATTGAAGTGGCGCTAGCTGACGAGGCGGCAGGGGATAATGATTCTGAAATGATTGAAGAGTATGAGCGACAGCGTAATATTTTGCTTAACAAAGTAATAATTAACACAGTGAAGACGAAGGAGGTTGTCCAGAGTCAAATGCGTGAAATTAGCACTGGTTTTGATAAAACGACGACGATGGGTTATATGGCAGGGCTGGAAAAAGACAAAGAAAGTACTCGGGAAATGATTGTGCAGCTTAAAATATCTTTGGTTCAGAGTCAGAGCGAAAAACAGACCATTACCGATGCAATAGCGGCGATAGAAAAAGCGGGTATTGAAAAAATCGGTCAGGACGTCACGTTGACGATTGATAAGCTTATCGCGCTGGGTCTGAAGCCTACAGAACTTGAATTGGTAAAGTTTGCGTTTGAGGCGGTAAAGAAGGCAATTGAAGATATCGGTGCCGGCATTCGCTTTATGGATATGATTAGAGG
>NZ_JBFULH010001246.1:0-806 GCF_056400445.1 Pseudomonas sp. P5_B2
CCCTAATGCCTTTTGTCAGCGTTCGCATCACCCGCGATGGCGTTACCTCAGAGCAGAAAGCTCAGGTGATCGCCGAAATCACTGAAACCCTGGAACGCGTCCTCAACAAGGATCCGCACCTGACCCACATCGTGATCGAAGAAGTCGACACTGATAACTGGGGTTACGCCGGCATCACCACCACCCAGTACCGCAAGCAACTGGCTGAGGCGGAGGGCAAGTCATGACCGCGTCCGTCTCTATCGACTTTGTCTCCGACGTGGTGTGCCCGTGGTGCGCATTAGGCGCGACGGCGCTGGAGCAGGCGATCGAGAATGTGGCCGGTGAAGTCTCGGTCGAGCTGACCTACAAACCCTTCGAGTTGAACCCGGACATGCCGGCAGTCGGAGAAAAAGCCGTCGAGCACTTGATGCGCAAATATGGACGCACCGCCGAGGAAGTCGCCGCCGGCAAAGCGATGCAGATCGCTCGCGGCGAGGCCATCGGTTTCACGTTCGATCTGGAGAAGCGTACCCACTTCTACAACACGTTTGATGCGCACCGGTTGCTGTTGTGGGCGTTGCAGGAAGGGCGGCAGATCGAGCTGAAGAAAATTCTGTTGCGCGCTTATTTCACTGACGGTCAGAACCTGAGCAAGCGCGAAACACTGGTTCGTCTGGCCAGTGAAGCGGGGCTAGACGCGGCGGCTGCACAAGAGGTGTTGGCGTCCGGAGCGTACGCGAAGGAAGTGCGTGAGCTTGAAGAGTTTTACCGCCAGCACGGCATCAACTCTGTCCCGGCCATGATCCTCAACGGTCGTCACCTGG
>NZ_JBFULH010001247.1:0-803 GCF_056400445.1 Pseudomonas sp. P5_B2
GTCCTGTGCCGGCTGCGGAATACGTTCGCATGTCCACGGATCATCAACGCTACTCCACCGAAAACCAGTCGGCGGCTATTCATGCATACGCCATGAGCCATGGCATGGAAATCGTTACCACCTATCGTGATGAAGGGAAAAGCGGCCTAGATATTGGYGGTCGGGATGCATTGCGCACACTGCTTGACGATGTTCAGACCGGAAGGACTCAATTCCAGGTCATTCTGGTCTATGACGTCAGCCGTTGGGGACGTTTTCAGAACACAGATGAGAGTGCTCACTACGAATACCTATGCACCAGCAGCGGCATCAGGGTGGTGTACTGCGCAGAACCCTTCGAAAACGACGGCTCACCACTAGCAACTATATATAAAGGCATCAAACGATCCATGGCTGGCGAGTACAGCCGTGAATTGTCCCAAAAAGTCTTCGCTGGTCAGTGCCGTCTCGTTGAAAAGGGTTTTCATCAAGGTGGGCCAGCAGGCTATGGGTTACGCCGGGCATTGATCGATGAGAAAAGCGAGTTCAAGGCAGAACTCTCACGGGGCCAACAAAAGAGCATCCAGACCGACAGGGTCATCCTAATTCCTGGGCCCGAAGCGGAAATCGAAGTGGTTCAACGCATCTACCACCAATTCATCCACAACGGGATGAGCGAACGAGAGATTGCCCATTCGCTGAACGCTGAAGGTTTGGTCACCGACTTTGATCGCCCTTGGAGCCGGGGCAGCGTGCACCAGGTGCTGACCAACGAGAAATATATTGGTAACAACGTCTACAACAAAACATCCTCCAAGCTGCGC
>NZ_JBFULH010001248.1:0-802 GCF_056400445.1 Pseudomonas sp. P5_B2
CTGATGGGGTCTGATGGGGTTATCGCCGTGGCGCAAAGGGCCGTTTGATCTGTTTGGCGTGCACGTCGACACCGAATGGCGTTCAGACTGGAAATGGTCGCGCGTCGCCCCGCATCTGGATCTGAAGGGCAAACGCATCCTCGACGTCGGCTGCGGTAATGGTTACTACATGTGGCGCATGCTCGGCGCCGGGGCTGACAGCGTGATCGGCGTTGATCCGAACTGGCTGTTCTTCTGCCAGTTCCAGGCGGTGCAACGCTACCTGTCCGAACCCAATGCCTGGCACCTGCCGTTCCCGTTCGAAGACCTGCCGCAAGAGCTGGAAGGTTTCGACACCGTGTTTTCCATGGGCGTGTTCTACCATCGCCGCTCACCGATCGAGCATCTGCTGGCGCTCAAAGATTGCCTGGTCAAGGGCGGTGAACTGGTGTTGGAGACACTGGTGATCGAAGGCGATCAGCAACAGGTGCTGGTGCCGGAAGACCGTTACGCGCAGATGCGCAACGTATGGTTTCTACCATCAGTACCGGCGCTGGAGCTGTGGTTGCGGCGTGCCGGGTTTACCGACGTACGTTGCGTGGACGTGAGCGTGACCACGGTCGAAGAACAGCGCGGGACGGAGTGGATGAAGTATCAGTCGCTGAGCGATTTTCTTGATCCGGACGATCATAGCAAGACGATCGAAGGACTACCGGCGCCGATGCGTGCGGTCATCATCGCCCGTAAGTAACCCCCAATCTCCAGATCAATGGAGATCGAAATGTGGGAGCGGGCTTGCTCGCGAAAGCGGTAGTTCAGACAG
>NZ_JBFULH010001249.1:0-801 GCF_056400445.1 Pseudomonas sp. P5_B2
CGGACAATCGCCGGCCGGACGCACCTGAAACTTGTTGCCCAGCATCACCAGCGGATCATGTTCCTGACCGCAATGGGCACCGACCACCTGCACCTGAACCTCAGGCAGGAGAATGCTCGGCAACCCTGGCTGCTGCGGGCCGATCAACACGGCCAGGTCAAAATCTTCATTCTTGAGCTTGCTGAGGTTTTCCATCGACTCGGCGTAGCTGAATTCCAGCTGATAGTCGGGAAATACCTCAATCAGGCGTCCGATCATTCGCCGATTGAAGTCAGACGAAAGCGTGGTGTTCAGCGCGACCTTGAGCGTGCGTTGCCCAGGCACCTTCAGCGCAGCCACTTTTTCTTCAAGTTGCCGCGTGGCCAGCAACACCTTGTCCATGTAAGGCGTGAGCTCCGAGCCCTGCGTGGTCAGGGTCAATCCCTTGTTGGAGCGACGAAACAACCGAAAACCAAACTGCTCTTCGACCTTGTTCAACTGCGCAGCCAATGCCTGCACCGTCAAACAGGAATGCTCTGCCGCCGCCGATAAAGAGCCGGTCTGCACGATGCGCATGAGGTTGCGTAGGGTTCTGCTATCCATGGGGTAATGCCCTCTAAAGTGGGCTGGCTATTGTTGAGTACCTGGCCGTCGGTTGGGCGATACGTGCTGGCTATAATCCTGCACCTGAACCCGCTTGTCCCGAGTTTAGTAGCGAAATGATGCTGGCGTCCGATGGTTGGAGGGTTACGTAGAATCGGGGGTTTTGGGGAAGGGTGGGTGATCGGGGTCAAAAAAATGCTCGGACCGGGAGGTTTGGGC
>NZ_JBFULH010001250.1:0-800 GCF_056400445.1 Pseudomonas sp. P5_B2
TCAATGAGCAAACCGTTGTTTCTTTCCCGGCAGTGTTCGTAGAAGGACTTTGCGCTTTCGTCGGTTTTCATGAACAGCAGGCATTCGTCCAGTGCTGCGAGTCCAATGTAGCGGGGCCTGTCGAAACTTAGCCCCATCGAGTCAAAAACGGCTTCGTCGTTCAGACAGGGTGAATCCAGGGGATCGCCAATTGAGTCGACCCGACCATGGATCAATTGTAGCTGGCTGCTGAATCCAAAAATGGCAGTGCGCAGGGGATAAAGGGAGCAGACGTCGTAAAAGGCACCCCAACTACCGTCGCCGATGCCAATGGCATAGAAGATCGCGGACTCCTCCGCGGACATTCCYATTCCGCCAAAGTCCCCCGGTGAGCTTTCATTCCAAGCTTGGAGGGTGGGCATGCTGACCAGATCGCGAAACGAAACGCTCTCGTATTTTTCGACGATTACAGCCCACATGACTTCCCATGCCTGACTGGCGTAAACCTCTGCAACGTGCCGGGTCATGCGATCGGCAAAGGCCTTCCACTTTGCATAAACCTTTTGCAGTGCTTCACCGGGCGGTGGTGTCTGGCCATCTTCATTTTTCCAGATCAGCATCTGGGGAGTCGGCCCGCCGCCCATGCTGCCCTCTCGCAGATAGATTCCGGTCGAAGTGACCCACTGGCTGCCGGGATTGGCAAAATCTGAAAACGCCAGGTCGAACGCCTTGGCGTAGTAAGCCATCAGTGACCGGCCCTCTGTCGGTGGCTCGTCCGCCCGATTAAAGAAGGGCATGCGCATGGCCCCCATTTCAAACGG
>NZ_JBFULH010001251.1:0-800 GCF_056400445.1 Pseudomonas sp. P5_B2
CCGTTTCAAGATCGTATTCGACGGCGCTCTGCTGCCCGGCATTGACCTCACCACCGCCAAACAGAATCTCGCCGCCCTGTACAAAAGCGATGTTGCTGCAGTCGAACGGCTGTTCTCGGGCAAGACTGTCACGCTCAAGCAAGGTCTGTCGCAAGTCGAGGCGCAAACTTATCTTCAGGCACTTTCGAAAACCGGCATCAATGCACGGATTGAAAACGAATCGCCCATAGAGCTGAACTTGACCGACGCCCACGAACACCTACCCGCCAAGACCCAGCCTGTCTTCGTCGACCCGGTGTCCCCTTACGCTCCGCCTCAGGCTAGCGTCGGAGAAAACCTCCCCGCATTCTCCACACTCAAACCGTTCAGTGTCGAAGGGCGTATTGGCCGTTTGCGTTATCTGGCGTGGACGATGGTCCTGACCCTTGTGATGCTGGGTGTCGGATCGGCACTCGCCATTTTCGCCGTTGCCCTGATCAGCGCAGACTCGAGTGCCGGCCTGATTGTGGGTGGCCTGGTGGCGCTGTTCCTGTTCATCGGGGTTGTGGTTGTCAGCATTCAGATCAGCGTGCAGCGTTTGCACGACATCGGCTGGTCCGGGTGGCTTTGGCTATTGAACTTCGTCCCGTTCGTGGGCAGCCTCTTTCCGTTCGTGATCATGGTCATCCCCGGCACCAACATCGCCAATCGCTACGGTCCGCCACCACCGCCCAACAGCACCGCCGTCAAAGTGCTGTCTTCGTTGTGGGTCGTGTTTATCGCCATCGTCCTCGTGGCGGCAGTGTCTGGCGGTTTTACTG
>NZ_JBFULH010001252.1:0-800 GCF_056400445.1 Pseudomonas sp. P5_B2
GCGAAGCCGCGAGAGAGGAATGGTTCCCGTGTGGGTCGCCGATCCGATTACTTCAGATGACTGTTGAAGAACGTGGTCAACTTGGAGAAGGGAATCAAATTGACCCGATCGTAAAGATCCACATGCCCGGCATCTGGAACGATCAGCAACTCTTTTGGTTCGGCCGCCCGTTTGTAGGCGTCCTCGCTGAACTCCCTTGAGTGCGCCGTGGCGCCCGTAATGAAAAGCAGTGGGCGCGGGGAGATGGTCTCGATGTCGTTGAACGGGTAGAAGTTCATGAACTTCACATTGCTGGTCAGCGTCGGCATGGTTGTGGTTTGCGGCGATGCGCCAGCGGGGGTGACCTGACCGCGCGGAGTGCGGTAGAAATCATAGAACTCGTCACCCACAGCGTTGCCGGTCAGCTTTAGTGGTGAGCCGCTGGTATAGCGAACTTCGCCACCCCGGAATTCCGCGTTACGCTGCTGCGCCGCATCGCGAATGATTTGCTGGCGTTGTTCCAACGTGACTGAGTGCTTGAGACCGTTACGGTTGGCCGCTCCCATGTCATACATGCTGACCGTGGCGATGGCTTTCAGACGTGGATCGATCTTGGCGGCGCTGATGGCGAAGCTACCACTGCCGCAGATACCGATGACGCCGATTCGCTCTGGATCGACAATCGTGCGAGTGCCGAGATAGTCCACGGCGGCACTAAAGTCCTCAGCGTAAATATCAGGCGAGACTGCTTGGCGAGGCGTACCTTCGCTTTCACCCCAGAACGACAAGTCCAGTGACAGCGTGACAAATCCCTGCTCGGC
>NZ_JBFULH010001253.1:0-796 GCF_056400445.1 Pseudomonas sp. P5_B2
GATCCGGGGCCATGCTGCAGGTACACACCGAGGGCAGAAAACTTCGTTCAATGATGCTTTGAATCTCCAGGGTCGAAAGGTTCATCACAACCTCCCTTGCGCGAGATGTGTGGCCGGGGAAATGGGCCGTCATTTCACCCACCGAGCCAGAAAATTCTAGACCCCATCACCGAGGCGCTCAAGGTCGCAACCGGGTTGCTCGTCGTCTCAGCGCCTGTCGCAATTTGCGAAAAAATCGCCACCTTCGCCATCCTTTACGCCCTGTTAGCCCTCGTTAATCAACGGCTCGCCTGACCTTGCGGCGACTTGGCACAGCCATTGCGAAAGCCCGGTTCTCACGAACAATAAGAGGCTTCGCCATGTCGCTCCCTAATTTGCTTCCCGCCACCTCCGCGTTCATCCAGCGTGCCCCGCGCATGCTGATCGGCGGCGACTGGGTCGAGGCCGCCGACGGCCAGACCATGCCCCTGCACAACCCGGCCACCGGCGAAGTATTGTGTGTAGTGCCACGGGCCACTCCGGACGATGTCGACCGCGCCGTACTGGCCGCGCGTCAGGCCTTCGATGATTCGGCCTGGACCCACACCCGCCCGCGCGAACGCCAGAACCTGCTGTGGAAACTCGCCGACCTGATGCAACGCGACGCCGAACTGCTGGCGCAACTGGAATGCCTGAACAACGGCAAAAGCGCCGCCGTCGCCCAGGTCATGGACGTGCAACTGGCCATCGATTTCCTGCGCTACATGGCCGGTTGGGCGACCAAGATCGAAGGTTCCAGCGTTGAGGTGTCGTTGCC
>NZ_JBFULH010001254.1:0-795 GCF_056400445.1 Pseudomonas sp. P5_B2
CCTTGCAGCAGATCTGGGTCAAGACCAGCTCAAATGGTCATGACATGCTCGCGGCCATCAAGGACTGGGTACACGAAGCCGAAGCCAGCGGAATTCAATCCCTGCGCGACTTCGCCGACCAGTTGAAAACCTACTCCCTGCGCCCTTCCGCCGTCTGACTGTGGCGAGGGGGCTTGCCCCCGCTCGACTGCGCAGCCGTCGCTAGACCTGACGACGCGTTTTAACTAAAAACGCGTCATCTATACCGCCCGGCGGGAGCAAGCTCCCTTGCCACGGTAAGCGGGAACTTAGCTCCAAATCCTCTATCTCAAAGACACTTCGCCACCTAGGCGGGCTTCGTTTTAGCCGCTTTCGAACCTCGAGCGGCACACGCCCTTTGAGATTTGTCCCGATGGTCTCCAAAAACCTGCAAGACTCATCCTGTCCCCAGTTACCCGACACCGCTCAAACCTTGATGGCGCTGATGCATGCTCAAAGCGAAGTCGCGCGCTTGAGTGAGCGTGAACAGCTGTTCAGCTCGTTGCTGGTGAGCGTGAACGCGGTGCTTTGGGCATTCAATTGGGAAACCCGTCAGGTGCTCTACGTCAGCCCGGCCTATGAGCGGATTTTCGGTCGTACCGTTGGCAGCTTGCTGTCCGACTACAACGAATGGCGCGACAGTATTCACCCCGACGATCTGGAATATGCCGAGCGCAGCCTGGCCGAAGTGCTGGTCAAAGGCGCGGTGGAAGACCGCGAATACCGCTTCTTCAATGCTGATGGGCAGGTACGCTGGCTCAGCGACATATGCTTCAT
>NZ_JBFULH010001255.1:0-794 GCF_056400445.1 Pseudomonas sp. P5_B2
ATCGACAACCCTGGCCTTTTTATTGTGCTGAAAGCAAATCCAGAGCAAAGAAAAGCCCGCCATGGTAGCGCGGGCCAAAAAACCAAAAAGGAGCTGGAGCATTTTACGCGTCTTTCATGGCAGCATGTGAAAAACTCGTGAATGCACTTAATGCAAAGGCTCGGCACTAAGGGATCAAACTCTTTGTACGCTAAAACAAGCGTCGCGTAGCAAAAATGGCGATCCCTGTGGATCGCCATTTTTGTCTGGTGCTACACATTCACGAGACCACAGCGACGATGTTAGCGCACGCTCAGTACGATTTCGCCCCGGGTGAGCCATTCCGCTTCGATGGCGAAGTCGGCCTGGGTCAATTGGTTGTCGTCCAGCCAATTTTCCGGAAACAGCACATCGAGGCTGGCGCCCATGGCATGCAGCATCACCTGAGGCATTTGCTGGGTGCCGCGGATGTGATGGAACAGGATCGCGAAGCGCAGCAGTACGCACAGGCGAATCAGCTTGATGCCGTCATCGCCGAAGTCGGCGAACTTGTCCTTGGGGATGTTGCGGCGATGGCCGCGAACCAGCAGTGCAAGCATCAGCTGGTCTTCTCGGGAGAAACCGGCGAGGTCGGAGTGCTCGATCAGGTAGGCACCGTGCTTGTGGTATTGATAGTGGGCGATGTCCAAGCCCACTTCATGGACCTTGGCCGCCCAGCCCAGCAGTTCGCGCCAGACGCCATCTTCCAGATCCCAGTCCTTAGCCACTTGATCGAAGGCATGCAGGGCCTTGCGCTCAACTCGCGCCGCCTGTTC
>NZ_JBFULH010001256.1:0-793 GCF_056400445.1 Pseudomonas sp. P5_B2
GAATAACCGACCACCGCTCGGTGCCGCGGTGGTTTCCCCCTTGCCACTGCGGCCATTTTGCGAGGAGTCCGCAAATGTCTGCATCCCTTCCTTGTCTAGGCTACGGCCTGGGTTTGCGCAGTGCTTACTACCAACAGATTCTTGATCAGTCGCCGGCCGTGGACTGGTTCGAAGTCGTCTCCGAAAACTTCATGGTGCGGGGCGGCAAAGCCCTCTACTACCTTGACGCCATCGCCGAGCGTTATCCGCTGGTGATGCATGGCGTGTCGTTGTCCATCGGCGGGTCTCATGCGCTGGATCCGGGCTATCTGCAACAACTAAAACTGTTGGCTGATCGAGTAAAGCCGGCGTGGATTTCCGATCACCTGTGTTGGAGCCGTGGCAATGCCCATCAGCTTCATGATTTGTTGCCGTTACCGTATACCGAAGAAAGCCTTCATTACGTGGTAGACCGAGTGCGTCAGGTGCAGGACGTTTTGCAGCGTCCACTGGTATTGGAGAATGTCTCTAGTTATGTGCGCAGCGCTGGTGATAAATTCAGCGAGTGGGAATTTCTTCACGCACTGAGTCTGCTGAGCGATTGTGAGTTGTTGCTGGACGTCAACAATGTCTATGTCAGCTCACGCAATCATGGCTTCGATCCGTGGACCTTCATTCAAGGTTTGCCGGCGAACAAGATTCGCCAACTTCATCTGGCGGGTCACAGCGATTACGGGGATTACGTCATCGACACCCATGACCATCCCGTCAGCGATCCAGTCTGGGCGCTCTATCAAAGAACCCTCGACTACCT
>NZ_JBFULH010001257.1:0-792 GCF_056400445.1 Pseudomonas sp. P5_B2
ATGCGCATATCAGCCAAGTCGGCATCGACTGCACCTGTCTTGTTGTTTTGAGCAGTCTGCAACTCAATCTCTGCAGCCTGTATACCCGTAAGCTGGAGGCTCCAGTGCTCGCCGCCGTCGACTGTGGCCAACACTGTGCCAGCGTGCCCGACTGCCCAGCCATGCTTGGCGTCCACGAATTGGACCGCAACCAGACTAACGGAGACCGGAACTTGCACCTGCCGCCAGGACTGGCCATTGTCATCGGACAGTACGATGACGCCCCTTTCACCAACGGCAATCAGTCGATCACCGGCACGTGCCAAATCAATTAGAACAGCATGAGCGGGTGTAACTATCTGCATCGCCGGAGAGTCCAGGACAGGGCCAACAGCTCCACCCTCAGCGCAAGCCATCGAAGCTAAAGCAGACAACGCCAAAGCTACCGCCAGTTCACTTAAACGACTGTTTATTATCATTTTTATTATCTCTTGAATCGCGCATTGCAAAAGCACCGACCAAGCGCTCGTCGGTGCCTTTCAGTAAAGCTAAGCGTTAACGCACACCCTGCCCCGCCATGACGGTTGGCGAGAAATCAGACTTCTTGAAGCGATCAACAATTCCCCATTGCGAGGGTTGCCCCGTGAGCAAATCAAGAACAAACCAAGTACCGGATGTAAAGTCGTAGAACCCCGACGTCACTGATGCCTGAGCTGGAATATCAGGCATGACTGCCGGTAGCGCCCACAGTGTTTTCGCCAATTGACCACTTGCGTCCCAACGATCGCCCAACAGCGCTTGCCAGGTATCTTC
>NZ_JBFULH010001258.1:0-792 GCF_056400445.1 Pseudomonas sp. P5_B2
GAGTTACCGCGCCAGTTTGTCGAATTGGAAGCGGAGTTGCAGCAGACCCGTCAGCAACGCGATGAGGCGTTGGCCAAGGCTCACGAAATCTGGCTACAAAGTTGCGCTTATAACAGTCGCGTGCAAGCGTTGATGAGCAGTACCTCCTGGCGCCTTACTGCGCCGTTGCGCTGGTGCGTAAGATCCGTGCGCGGTGTGATCAGTAGCTTTACCCGTTTGCTCAAGAGCGGGGTCCGTCGAATCATGGTCGTGGGGCTGCGTCATACCCTCGGGCATCCGGCTTTGCGGCGGCGGCTCAGTACCAGTCTTAAGCGTTCCCCCCGTTTGTATGAAAGCCTCAAGCGCTTCGCCTATAACCACGGGCTATTGGTCGCCGCATCTGTCTCTCCCCACGAAACGCCGAACAGAGAAGTACCGCAGCACCTGGAGGGCCTGTCGGTGGGTGCTCGCCAAGTGTATTACGATCTGAAAAAGACTATTGAACAGAAGGATCCGCGCTGATGCGTATTGTAGTTGATATGCAGGGCGCTCAAGCCCGTCTCACTGGGGTCGATTCATCATGCTACATCACCAAACTTGCACGCGCGTTAGCTCTTCAGTCAGGCGAACATGAGGTCATTTTGGCCCTCAGTGGACTGTTTGATGGGACCATCGAAGCAATTCGCGCGCAGTTTCATGGGGTTCTGCCGCCTGAAAATATTCATGTGTGGTCAGCACCTGGCCCGGTGAATCGGCTTGATCCGGATAACGAAGGCCGGTCGAAAGCCGCTGAGTTGATCCGCGAGGCGTTTC
>NZ_JBFULH010001259.1:0-787 GCF_056400445.1 Pseudomonas sp. P5_B2
GAAGCCAACAAGGTGATAAAGCACGCGATCCTCGAACCACTCTTGCAAAGACATGAAAGATTGCTTCACCCGCAACCACTCTAATTCCGCCCTGCACGATCCACCCTTCAGCTTATCGTTAAAGAAATGGAAGGTGCTGTAGGCATCCCCGGGCTCGCTGTGCCAGCCCTCGGCACGGGCATGAATATCGAAAATGTACTCAATGCGGTTCTGCGGGATGCCGGTGCCACTGTGCAAGAAATACCAGAACTCGTCTGACTGCAGCCCTTTCTCAATACTGTCCCATTCTTGGGCTATGCGTAGTTGCTGCTCGGTAGCAGAGGATGCTGAGAAATTACCAACGCGCAGGAAGAGCGCGCGAACCAACTCGGAATTCGTCAACGCGATCTTGCCCACATTAAGGCGAGTGAAGGCCGGGATGGCAGCCTGTGATTGTGGTAGCTCGTACCAGATGACCTTAACGTTCTTGCCCGCGCTGTCGTCGTTGACCAGGGTTTGCAGCACCTTCATGCGGTGACTGCCATGGCGGCCCTGGAACCAATCCTGAATGGCCACATAGGCCTCGCATATGTGGAAGTAGTCGATGTTCTTGCCGGCCTGGGTCGTATCGATCTTTGTCTGTAGAAAAGACTCGCTGTCTTGCCGCGTCTGATAGCTCATGCGGAATGAGTCCTGGCCGAGGGCTAGCAACAACTCGCTCAGATAGTTCAGGATGAGATGAATGGTTGTGAGTCGCTGCTGCCCATCCACCAACTCCCAGTCGCCAAACTCTGCCCGGTGTTTGACC
>NZ_JBFULH010001260.1:0-787 GCF_056400445.1 Pseudomonas sp. P5_B2
CGCACGCACAAGGCCAGCAGCTCGCTCAAACGGGTGAACCCGCTCAATGCGAAAACCTGATAACGATCCGGATGACGAGCGATCACGTCGAGGGTGCTCAGACCAATCGAACCGGTCGCCCCCAAGACAGTAATCTGTTGTGGGCGACTCACGGTGCAGCCATCCACAACAGCACGGCGAACACCGGAATCGCAGCCGTCAGGCTGTCGATTCGATCCAGGACACCACCATGCCCTGGCAGCAGGTTACTGCTGTCCTTGATGCCCGATTGACGCTTGAACATGCTCTCTGTGAGATCGCCCACCACCGAGATAAAGACGATCACTGCCGCACCGACCAATCCCATCAGCATCTGGGCCAAACCCCAATCACGCACTAAACCGACAATCGCCGTGATCACCAGGCTCAGCAACAAACCGCCGTACACGCCTTCCCAGCTCTTGCCAGGACTGACCTGTGGCGCCAGCTTGCGCTTGCCGAAGGCCCGTCCGGAAAAATACGCACCGATATCCGCCCCCCAGACCAGCACCATCACTGCCATGATCAGCCAGTTACCCAAGGGCTCCTGTTTGATCTGGACCAAGCCTTGCCAGGCCGGCAACAGGATCAGCAGACCGATCACCAGTTTACTGGCGGCGCTGGCCCAGTGTTCGCTGGAGCGCGGGTACGTCAGCACCAGATATGTCGCCACACCCCACCAGAGCACCGAAGCGCCCAATACCCAAGGCGCCAGCCCCGGCAGGATGTACATGACGAACAGTATCAGTGCGACGGCAACGGCATAGGC
>NZ_JBFULH010001261.1:0-785 GCF_056400445.1 Pseudomonas sp. P5_B2
CCATACGCTATGCGTGGGATTTACAGCATCAGTATTTGAAAGAATCGAAGCTCAAAACCGGTATTAAAGGTATACTTGCGAAGTACATGCTGCATAAAATTAGAAATTGGGATTACCGAACAGCTAATGGAGTTGATCATTTTATTTCCAATAGCGATTACATAGGCCGTAGAATAAACAAAATATATAGAAGATCCTCAACTACCATATACCCTAATGTAGCTGTTGAAGACTTCCCACTGCATTTAGCCAAGGAAGATTTTTATCTAACAGCGTCCAGAATGGTTCCCTATAAAAAAATGGACTTGATTGTACGAGCCTTTTCAGAAACTCCTGATAAGAAACTCATCGTAATTGGTGACGGCCCTCAAATGGCCAAGGTCAAGCAATACGCTACACCGAACGTCCTGATTATGGGATACCAACCATTCGAAGTATTAAAATCTCACATGCAACGTGCAAAGGCATTTATTTTTGCAGCGGAAGAAGATTTTGGTATTACCCCGGTTGAGGCTCAAGCATGCGGAACCCCGGTAATTGCCTTTGGTAAAGGGGGAGCCCTCGAAACAATTGTAGACGGGGTGACAGGTATTTTTTTTGATAAGCAATCAGAAGCAAGTATCATATCTGCAATTGATCGCTTTGAAAAAACGTTTAAATCTGACCCGCACTTAATTAGACGACATGCTGAATCTTTTTCCACCCAGCGTTTCAAAACCGAATTCAAAAAATTTATCGAGGACAAGTCTTCTGAATTTTTCCAGTCTGGAACTTCTAAACTTAAC
>NZ_JBFULH010001262.1:0-785 GCF_056400445.1 Pseudomonas sp. P5_B2
AAGCGTGCCCGCGCACAGCCGCCGCAACTGATCTTACGGACGCATGTTGACGGCCGCAATTCAGGTGTCGACGCCGAAGCGTCCGCTCTAGTCTTGAAGGGTTCCTACACCCTGCCACTGAATTTTCAGTGACCACCAGAGACTATCGAGGGAATGCATTTCAAACCAGTTCATGGAAACCGATACGAGTTGAAGGAAACTTCCGAAGACCTTGCCCAGAAATTTCGCTTTTTACGCCAACATTATTTTCGGCGCACAGATACTATTCACCGACTGGTATTATTTTCGAACAAACTCAAGTCAAGCCTTTGTTGACACTCTCTATAAAACTGCAAAGAACAGCTTGTTTGATCATGCCGAAAATCCAGAATTTGTTTATAAAATGATTTTATTGCCGGATCACTCATATTACTCATACCGTCAATAATTAGGCATTTTTTGTAAATACGATCTGCCTGCTCATCAATCTCTTGCTCGTAAACCTCTCGAGACTTTATGCCAAGGAGCCTTGAAAAATGGAAAGGCAAATCCACCTTCAACCGATAAACACCACAAAGACTCAACGCGAGGAGATTAGCGAAATAGAACCTCTCTCTACATCCCGGATTAGAAATTATTTCAAAGAGCCCAGCATCACCACACTCACGTGAGACATACATATCAAAGAAATCCGGATCCTCAATATACTCATCATCAAAAAAGCCCGTATCAAACTCTCCATGACTCCATCGCTTGATTTCATCAAACGAGTAATTCCTTATACCCATACAAACACCCATCAATAT
>NZ_JBFULH010001263.1:0-784 GCF_056400445.1 Pseudomonas sp. P5_B2
CCGTTGGATGGAGCGAATGGCTCATATCTTTTCATTGAACCCCTTGCATTATTTAGGGGCCAAGGGGGGATCAGCTCAGATCACACGGATTGAAGCGGATCCGATATTTTCTGCATCGCTTTTCGCCGCCTCATTCGAAGAATCTGATCCGCTTTTTTATCGATGATGTGAATCTGTTTTCCAGATCTGCATCGTAGGATAGTTGCCATCGAAACTGCCCTGTACTAGAGGGTAGGCGCTGATGAGGCCTTTACGATGTACCGATATGACGACTATGACCGTGCTTTGGTGCACGAGCGTGTGGCTCAATTCCGTGATCAGGTAGAACGCTTTCAATCTGGTGAACTGAGCGAGGAAGAGTTCCTACCGTTGAGACTGCAGAATGGCCTGTACATGCAAAAGCATGCCTACATGCTCCGCGTAGCAATCCCCTACGGTACCCTTGCGGCCCATCAGCTACGCACGTTGGCGCATATCGCTCGAGAATATGATCGGGGATATGGCCATTTCACGACTCGACAGAACTTGCAATACAACTGGATCGAGCTCCATCAGGTGCCCAACATATTGGAGCGGCTTGCTGAGGTCGACATGCACGCGATCCAGACCTCAGGCAACTGTGTCCGCAACATTACTACTGAAGCATTTGCCGGGGTCGCAGCCGATGAATTGATGGATCCCCGCCCTCTGGCCGAGATACTTCGTCAGTGGTCGACTATCAACCCAGAGTTTCTTTACCTGCCTCGCAAATTCAAGATCGCCATCTGTTCTGCTGACCAGGATC
>NZ_JBFULH010001264.1:0-784 GCF_056400445.1 Pseudomonas sp. P5_B2
TCCCCTGGCACACCTCTGCACAGGTATTGGAAAAGACAATGGATTCCTGCATTGCGCAGTGAGGCGCTTGAGCCGGGAGGAACGCCACAACGTGTCGAATTACTATGCGAAAAATATGTCGCCTTTCGCGCGGACGATGGTCATGTCGGATTCCTCCATGAGGCATGCCCCCATCGCGGCGTTTCGCTCGCGCTCGGTCGAAATGAAGGTAACCGCCTGACTTGCATCTTCCATGGCTGGAGTTTTGACACGCAGGGCAACTGCACCAAAATGCCAACCGAGAAGGACCAGGCTTTTTGCAAAAAG
This sequence comes from Pseudomonas sp. P5_B2, assembly GCF_056400445.1. Classification (NCBI taxonomy): domain Bacteria; kingdom Pseudomonadati; phylum Pseudomonadota; class Gammaproteobacteria; order Pseudomonadales; family Pseudomonadaceae; genus Pseudomonas; species Pseudomonas sp. P5_B2. Next base: position 307 of record NZ_JBFULH010001264.1, read on the forward strand.
GTAAAGGGGCAAGGGTTCCAGGTGCGAGAGGGTGGCGGTATTGTCTGGGTGTACTTGGGTGAGGGCGAAGCGCCGGCCTTCACTGATTATGCATTCACCTATTTTGATCGTAAGCACGCCAGACCGCGGGCTTCCTATAACGAAGCGAACTGGTTGCAAAACGTCGAAACATTAATGGACTCGGCCCATATCGGACTGCTGCACCATGACACCACGGCGAACCCGGAGCTGCCCCAGGCCGGGCTTCAGCTCGTCACTGGCAACGACACCCCCAAGTACACGCTCGAAAGCAAGCCGTATGGCTTACGGTCGTATTCGTTGCGCACCACGGGTCAGGAGCAGGACTACCTTCGGGTGACCGAGTTTGTAGCACCGGCGAGCGCGTTCATTGGTACCACCGAACAAGAAGCGGGATTTCTGATTATCGTAGTGCCGGTCAACAATACGCGCAGTCTTCAGTGGTATGTCTATTGGGATT
>NZ_JBFULH010001265.1:0-782 GCF_056400445.1 Pseudomonas sp. P5_B2
TGCCTGCACGAGGCAGGGATTTTTCGCCGCTAAATGTAGGTTTTTTCTAAAGTTTTAGTTTTCAATCGCTGGTGCGGAGAATACCCGGACCGCCGCTGAATTGGCCGGTTCACGGCACTTATAGCTGCAGAAATGTCGTATTAAACCGGTTGGGACGCCAGTTTCATTTAGAAAATCTCATGCCGATTCGGCATAGGGTAGGCATTTACGGCATTAGACGTTGCTTCCTTGCATGGGAATAGTTGCGCCTTTTTTCGCCTGCCAGAGAGCCATAACAAGTGCTCCGGGGCTCCTTATACGGGGGCAGATGCACACACTTTTTCGCCACAAGCGTTTCAGTGATTGCCTCTGCCTGAGTCAAACGCAAGTAAGGGTAAAGATATGAAGAAGGCAAAGCTTAGCCTCGCCTGGCAGATCGTCATCGGTCTGGTATTGGGGATTGCAATCGGTGCGCTGCTCAACCATTTCAGTGCCGAAAAAGCCTGGTGGATCAGCAATGTCCTGCAACCGGCAGGCGATATCTTTATCCGTCTGATCAAGATGATCGTGATCCCGATCGTCATCTCCTCGCTGATCGTCGGCATTGCTGGCGTCGGTGACGCGAAGAAACTCGGTCGCATCGGTCTGAAGACCATCATCTACTTCGAGATTGTCACCACCATCGCCATTCTGGTGGGTCTGGTGTTGGCCAACGTATTCCATCCGGGCAGCGGCATCGACATGAGCACCCTGGGTACCGTGGATATTTCCAAGTACCAGGCCACCGCTGCCGAGGTTCAGCA
>NZ_JBFULH010001266.1:0-779 GCF_056400445.1 Pseudomonas sp. P5_B2
CAATGGGCTGTAGGCAATAAAACGTACTTACACCAGCATCTGCTAGAGCTTGGAACTCCCAGATATCATCCAGGAGCTCGGTTACTTGGCGCCTGTTCCAGCGATAGCCCCGCTGGTATGCAGGGATATGAAATCGCTCGCCCAGCAAATCACTGATAGATCTTAGGGACAGTTGTGTTGCCATCGTCTCTCCTTTGRCTCCCGCCGCTCCTTGAACGCATCAATAGTATCGAGTGGCCATCAAGGTGACCAGTGTACGCATCAAGCTGATTGCTGCACTTTGTCGTCATAGAACCCGATTACGATTCGACTCAAAAAAAATTCAGTCCTACATCACTGCCATGACATCCACCCCATGGAGCTCAGAACCATGTCATTGCAATGTCCTCTGTGTAACTCCCCCAAGATCGCATCTTTACAAACGGCCATGAAGATTGGCGCAGTCGTTGGAACCGTCGGCGGAGCCGCTCGTGGTGCGAGCGCCGCTCTGGCGGCAGGCCAGGTGGGCGCCTCTGCCGGCGCTATTGCCGGCGCTATTGCCGGCCCTCTTGGCATCACCCTCGGCACAGTTTCTGGTGCCATCCTCGGCGGGCTCACTGGAGGTGCAGGCGGCTGCGCCCTCGGTGCTCAGCTTGGCGAAAAATTCGATCGCCATGTGTTCTCAAATAACCTCTGCTTAATCTGCGGTCACCGTTTCAATCTGCCGACCTAATCTTCTTTCAACATTCTTCGGCCAGTGCTGCGCGTGCGCAGCATTTATGCCTGCGCCCTCCCAAAGG
>NZ_JBFULH010001267.1:0-776 GCF_056400445.1 Pseudomonas sp. P5_B2
GTGGCGTCGTGTGAAGCGTCCGTGGCCGAAATGCATCAAGCTCTGCGAGCCGGCTCCACTGAAAATGACATTTGGTCTGTTCTGCACTCTGGCAACATCCGCCGTGGCGGGGAATGGATCGAGACGCGTATTCTCTGTTCCGGCCCACGCACGAACCCATGGTTTCAGGAGTCTGGCCCAAGGGTGTTGAGCGACGGAGATTTGCTTTCATTCGATACAGACCTTATCGGCACGTATGGGATGTGCGTCGACATGTCACGCAGCTGGATATGCGGAGGCGTTGATCCAACCGCCGAGCAGAAGCGCCTTTATCGAATTGCTCACGAGCATATCGTCCGAAATACCGACCTTATCAAACCCGGCGTACGCTTTACTGAGCTGACGGCTAAGGCTCATCGACCCCGAATCATGCCGCGTCCAGCGTTACGGAGTACTGTTCCATGGCGTTGGATTGTGTGACGACTACCCCCGTATCCGCTACCCGGTAGACGTAAAATCTTATGGATACGAAGGCGAGCTGCAAACAGGCATGGCTTTGTGTGTGGAGGCCTATATTGGTGAAGTGGGTGGGCGCAGAACCAGTTGCTAGTGACCGATGACGGCTATGAATTGCTAACGCCATACCCTTTCGATGACAGCTTCCTGCGTGATTGAACCCTTTTTATGCCTGGAGATTTTCTCCTGAAACACATAGGCCAATGCGGCTACGTGAAGGTTCAAGAAACCCAAAAAACTCAGCCGAGCCGATTTATTACAAATATTCATAAGCTATTGAG
>NZ_JBFULH010001268.1:0-776 GCF_056400445.1 Pseudomonas sp. P5_B2
GTGACCAGTTGGAAAGGGCGAGTGCTTATTTCTTGGCCCGCGCCTGCCACGCCAATGATGATCGACTCTCCCCAGCCTTTGTGGCAGCACTCCAGTGCTGCTCGCATCAGATGCACATTGCCTACACATTCGAAGGAGTAATCGACCCCGCCCTCGGTGAGCTCGACTATGACGTCCTGGATAGGCTTGTCATGCTCCTTAGGATTAATGAAATCCGTCGCCCCCAGCGCCATGGCAACGTCCCGCTTCGCTGGGTTGATATCAACCGCGATGATCCGGATGGCATTTGCCATTTTTGCGCCAATAATCGCCGCTAGGCCGATACCGCCYAGGCCAAAAATGGCAACGCTAGCTCCTGCCTCGACCTTAGCGGTATTAAGAACGGCGCCGATGCCTGTAGTCACACCGCATCCGAGCAGGCAAACCTGTTCCAGCGGAGCATCCTTAGGAATTTTTGCTAGTGAAATTTCGGGCAGCACTGTGTATTCGGAGAAGGTTGAGCAGCCCATGTAATGGAACAGCGGCTTACCTTCGTAGGAGAAACGTGAGGTGCCGTCCGGCATCAAACCTTTACCCTGGGTTGCCCTAACTGCTTGGCAAAGATTGGTTTTTCCGGAAAGGCAAAACTTGCATTGCCGGCATTCCGCGGTATAGAGCGGAATCACGTGGTCTCCGACTCGCAGGGAGGTCACGCCCTCGCCAATTGCTTCTACTACACCACCACCTTCGTGACCCAACACGCTGGGGAAAATACCCTCAGGATCGCTTCCCGAAAG
>NZ_JBFULH010001269.1:0-774 GCF_056400445.1 Pseudomonas sp. P5_B2
GCGTTGCTGGGCTTTGCCAAGATTACCCGTGATATCACCGAGGCGACCCTGGCCCAACAAGACCTTGAACGTACTCGCGAGGCGTTGTTCCAGGCGCAGAAAATGCAAGCCATCGGCCAACTCAGCGGCGGAATCGCCCACGACTTCAACAATTTGCTGACGGTGATCCTTGGCAATCTGGAAATCGTGCGCAAACGGATAGGGGACGATCCGAAGCTGACCCGTTTGGTCGACAATGCCCGCCAAGGCGCCTTGCGCGGTGTGTCCCTGACTCAGCGCATGCTGGCCTTTGCCCGACGTCAGGAACTCAAATTCGAATCCGTGGAAATACCCGTACTGATCGAAGGTATCAGCGGGTTGTTACGCAGTTCCCTCGGGCCTTCAGTGGCCCTTGAAACGCACTTTTCAACTGAACTTGAGCCAGTCATGGCTGACATCAACCAGCTTGAGCTGGCCGTGTTGAACCTCGTCACCAATGCTCGGGACGCCATGCCCGATGGTGGTGAAATAGCCATCGCCGCCAGGAAAGCCAAGCGGGGCGATCAAACAGCGTTATCCCTGAAGGAAGGTGCTTATGTCTGCCTGAGCGTGACCGATACGGGCGAAGGGATGAATGAGGAAACACTCGCGTCGGCGATGGACCCGTTTTTTACCACCAAAGGGGTGGGGAAAGGCACAGGCCTGGGGCTGTCGATGGYGCACGGGTTCATTGAACAATTAGGCGGACGGTTTGTGCTCAAGAGCCGCCAGGGCATAGGCACTACTGCTGAGCTG
>NZ_JBFULH010001270.1:0-773 GCF_056400445.1 Pseudomonas sp. P5_B2
GCATGCGGGTCACTGCTGAGACCAGCTTGGTTAGCGTTGCTGAATTCAGCGGCGTCAGGGACGAAATCGTGATGTCATCGGCAAATCGCGAGTAATTCAGCCCCTGCGCTTCCAGTCTGGCCACCAACATGGGTTCGACATCCCAGAATACCAGGTTGGCTAAATAGCCACTGCTACTGGCCCCCTGTGGCACAACACCATTACGGGTGGTCAGCAGGGCTAGTAGCTTCGAAACCTCCTCAGAAAAACCAAAGAGCCTCTCAAATATCTGCTGAACATGCAGCACGTTGATCGAAGGGAAAAAGTCCTTGATGTCTTGCAACAGCACGAACTTAGCGCTGCCATGGGATTTGGCATTGGAATAAATACTTCGTCGGTTCACGGGGTCTTTGATCCCGCCGTGGAGATACCCGGGAAAGCGAACGCGGGCCAGCAGTCGATCAACGATCTTGCGCTGAATGGCTTTCAACGGCTGGTACGCATCATAGGTGTCACGGGGAGTGCCGTCTTTCTTGGTTTGCGGTACATGACGATACAAGTTGGAGCTGCGCGTGGCCAAGCTTTCGAGGAGTTCAGTGGATTCTCCAAGTGTCAGCGACAGCGCTTTCATGCTGTGGATCGGTTTGAAGGGATAGAGCGGAGTGTCCATTTTCTGTCCCTGAATGACGTGAGGCCGATCATCTGGATCGGCCTCACTAGAATTCGAATGATGTGGTTTGTTGCGTCATGGAATCATCCCAAGAATTGTTTCTGCGTTATCACAGACCCAATCC
>NZ_JBFULH010001271.1:0-772 GCF_056400445.1 Pseudomonas sp. P5_B2
TGCATACCCTGATCACTGGGTTCCAGCCATGCAAGGTTGTGGGGGATCAGCCTATTTACGGCCTCGATTATTTGCCTGTGAATGTCCGCATACACTCCGCGAATTCTCCGGATGTGTCGATCCAAATGCCCTTCTGCGATGAATGCCGCGAGAACATGCTGATCGGCGTTGGCAGGATGCCTATCCATCAGGACTCTTGCACCACAAAAGGCTTGCACCAGGCATGGTGGAACGATTGCGTATCCGAGCCGTAAAGATGGGAACAATATTTTGCTGAATGTTCCTAAGTAGATGACGCGCTCGGGGTCTAGTCCCTGTAAGGACGGAAAGGGATGGCCTGCATAACGCAACTCACCATCATAATCGTCCTCGACAATCCAGGAGTTTGAAGCTCTGGCCCATGACAACAAGGCATTGCGTCTGGCCATGCTCATCGGCATGCCGAGCGGGTATTGATGTGATGAGGTCACGAAGGCTGCGCGGGCCTGGGGGCAKTGCTCTATTCCGCTTTCAACATTTAAACCCTCAGCATCAACAGGGACGCGGATCATTTGATTCGTATGGCCTGCGCTTTCCAAAATCGCGGTGATACCCCGGTAGGCCGGATCCTCCACCCACGCAAAATCCCCGACATCAAGAAGCACCTGGCAGGCGAGGTATAGGCCCTGTTGCGTGCCGGATGTGATGATGACTTGGTTCGCTTCACATCTGACAGATCRTGACTTGCGCACGTAATCGGCTACGGCTTCCCGTAACTCAAGGGCGCCCTTCG
>NZ_JBFULH010001272.1:0-772 GCF_056400445.1 Pseudomonas sp. P5_B2
GGCCTGCAAGCCGAAGATGTGATCGCCGCCCTGCCGCGCCGCTGATTCAAGGCTAAAAAAAACCGCGAGCAGCCTGGCTGCTCGCGGTTTTTTATTGCCTGCTTCCTTATCATAAAAAGTCAGTAATGCGGCGGTGGCGCTTCCTCTTCGAAGGTTTCGAATTGGCCGGCCATTTCCTCCTGCCGCTTGAGCAGTGCAGCCATTTGCAGCTGCAGGCGTTCAACTGCACGCTGCTGCGTCGCCAGCACATCACTCAATGACTGAAGGGCGTCATCCTGAAACGCCAACTGGCTCTCCAGATCGGTAACACGTTCTTCCAGGCTCATGACTCAACCCTCCAGAAACCTAAAGTCTTCGGCTAATACCAAACGCAGGCGCTCGCGAATCGCTGCGATCTGCTCCGCAGTGTAGGGCGTGGCCGGCAGTTTGCCCCAGACTGGAGCAGGCCAGACTGCGTCGTCACGCTTACGCACAATCACATGCATGTGCAACTGACTGACAACGTTACCCAAGGCCGCAATGTTCAACTTGTCGGCATCGAACGAATCCTTCAGCGTTTCAGCCAAGGCAGTTGTCTCCTGCCACAGCTGTTGCTGTTCGGCGACACTCAACTGAAATATCTCACTGATATCGTCGCGACGAGGCACCAGGATGAACCAGGGGTAATTCGAATCGTTGGATAACAGCAACCGACAGAGCGGAAAATCCCCGATCGGTAGCGTGTCTTGTTGAAGCCGTGGATCTAAAGCGAACACTGTGCGCACTCCCGCCG
>NZ_JBFULH010001273.1:0-771 GCF_056400445.1 Pseudomonas sp. P5_B2
GCACCAGCTTCTGGCAATTTTGCGAGTTCGGTAAGCTCTGCTTCCAGCCCTTGCGTGAATGGCGAGCGCTCCGTTACCACCAACACCGCTCGATTAAATATCCCCTCTCGATTCACCTGAGCTAAAGGCGGTACTGGGGTAATCGCGCTAGCATCCACGGACTCCTGCCAAGGCCACTCAGGTCGAATTGACGCAAGACGCTGCACAATTTCGTCGAGATCGGGCGCAGAATCGATATCAACAAGTCCAAGCTCTGTTTCGAGCTGAACCAACTCCTCCATGACCCCCTCCACACCCGTATTAGTAAAACGCCGGAATGCCTTTTGATTGATGATGGGGTACCCCAACTCAATCTCGACATTGCCTTGAGGATCTACTCGCGCAGGAAACAATAGGATTGGCTCAACCATGTAGCCTTGCCAGTTACTTTTTCGCGATTTCAGCAGAGCCAATGAAGTGGGATAGCCAAAATAGAGCGCTAGGCGCGACCTGTCCTGACGCAATTTTCCCAACATGGAGTACACCCCAGGTTCCGCTGAGAGACGTGTATTGCTGCTAGGTATGTATGCAATCTCTGCGTAATCTGGGCTGCCATATTGGTTGGAAGCAAAGACTGAAACGCCAGCGTCATCCTGTCCCATGCAGGCCATGTAGTAGCGGGCCAGTCGCGATAACGTCGTGTTCGCGTATCCGGGTGTCGAACTGCTGGTGGAACCTGCAGAAGTCAGTGACCAACGATAGCCATTGTCCTGCACAACATGACCCTTGAGG
>NZ_JBFULH010001274.1:0-770 GCF_056400445.1 Pseudomonas sp. P5_B2
AATAGCACCATCCGTGGGACATTGAATTTCATGAGCGGAGACAACCTCTGATTGACCATTGGGCGTATGTCCATCTGGCTGAGGCAAGCCTGCGGGGGCGTGCTTACCGAGCGGATGGGGCTATCCAGATAGACCGATAAATAGGGAAAAGTTCTAGAGGCTGTAGTTTTTAAAAGCCAACGGTCTCGATGTTCGGCCCTTTTTTAGCTCACTTTATCGATGCCCATTTCTGGCCGATTGTTGCGCAGCGCGAGGGCAGCCATCGACCCAGTCATGCCATCCAAAAAACGCGAGGCCTTGATATTTTCATCAGGGGGCGATCATTGGGGACACAAGCAAAAAGATGTAACTCGAGTCTCCATACCGAGGATAAGAAACTAAAATTAACTAGCCTCAAACCGCTGCACGCCAATTCACGCTTACCATCTCCTTCAAGGGAGGGTAGAACCATGGCTGTTATCAATGGGACCGAACAAGGCGACTTTATATTTGCCAACCCGGAGGCCGATCAGATCTTCGGCCTGGGTGGCGATGACTTTATCCTGGGTGAAGGAGGCAACGACACGATAGAAGGTGGTGACGGCAACGATCAACTCTCCGGTGGTGACGGCGACGATCTGCTTCGCGGTGGCATCGGACTCGACAGTCTCACGGGCAATGCCGGTGCCGATACGCTGACCGGTGGTGCGGATAATGACTCTTTCAACTGGTTTGTCGGCAGTGGCGCGGACTCCACTATCACGGCCCGCGACACGGTGACTGACTTCCAG
>NZ_JBFULH010001275.1:0-769 GCF_056400445.1 Pseudomonas sp. P5_B2
GGTAACAACCCGGCCCGCAAATCCCCACCACTCGGCTGCTGATAAAGACCTAACCCAAACTCCGGCAGCACCGCCAGCAAGTAATCAAAAATATCCCCCTGAATCCGCTCGTAATCTGCCCACGCCGTGGTGCTGGTGAAGCAGTAGATTTCCAATGGAATACCCTGCGCGGTGGTCTGCATCTGGCGGACCATGCAGGTCATGCCGGGTTGAATCTCCGGGTGGCTTTTCAGATACGCCAATGCATAAGCGCGGAAGGTTCCGATGTTGGTCATCCGCCGACGGTTGGCCGACATGGCCGCCACGTTGCCCTGCGCTTCGTTCCAGGCTTTGAGTTCAGCCTGCTTGCGACCGATGTAATCGGTCAGCAGATGCACCTGCGACAACTTCTGCTCTTCGTCATCGCGGATGAAACGCACACCACTGGCGTCGATGAACAGGCTGCGCTTGATCCGTCGTCCGCCCGATTGCTGCATGCCCCGCCAGTTCTTGAACGACTCGGACATCAAGCGCCAAGTCGGGATCGAGACGATGGTTTTATCGAAGTTCTGCACTTTCACCGTATGCAACGTGATGTCGACCACGTCACCGTCGGCGCCGACTTGCGGCATCTCRATCCAGTCGCCCACCCGCAGCATGTCGTTACTGGTCAGTTGCACGCTGGCCACGAACGACAGCAGGGTGTCCTTGTAGACCAATATGATCAACGCCGACATGGCGCCCAGGCCCGATAGCAACAACAGCGGGGAACGGTCGATCAGGGTGGCGA
>NZ_JBFULH010001276.1:0-769 GCF_056400445.1 Pseudomonas sp. P5_B2
AAGGCCAGCTGACCAACCTGCACAGCAAGCTCAACGACCTCGAAAGCATTACCTTGACCAAGAATGACAAGGGTTATGTATTCAACCGCGTCACCGCCAAGCCTACCGTGCGCTCCGCCTATGTTCATGGCGTGATCAACAGTTCGCTGTCGCAATCCGCTGCTCGCGCCGGGCTCTCCCACAGCCAGGCCATGGACATGGCCAGCGTGTTTGGCTACGACRTCGACTTCGCCCAGGATATTCGCCAGGGTGACGAATTCGAYGTGATCTAYGAGCAGAAAGTCGYCAACGGCAAGGYWGTCGGCAACGGCCCGATACTCTCCGCGCGGTTCACCAACCGCGGCAAGACCTATACCGCTGTGCGTTACATCAACAAACAGGGCAACGCTAGTTACTACACCGCTGATGGCAACAGCATGCGCAAAGCGTTCATCCGCACCCCGGTAGACTTTGCCCGCATCAGTTCGAAATTCTCAATGGGGCGCAAGCACCCGATTCTGAACAAGATCCGCGCCCACAAAGGCGTCGACTACGCAGCACCACGGGGTACACCGATCAAAGCCGCGGGTGACGGAAAAGTAGTGTTGGCCGGTCGCCGCGGTGGCTACGGTAATACCGTAATCATCYAGCACGGCGCCACCTACACCACGCTGTATGGCCACATGCAAGGCTTCGCCAAAGGCGTAAAGACCGGCGGCTCTGTTAAACAAGGCCAGGTGATCGGTTATATCGGAACCACCGGGCTCTCCACCGGTCCGCACCTGCACTA
>NZ_JBFULH010001277.1:0-765 GCF_056400445.1 Pseudomonas sp. P5_B2
GGTATCGGCATTGACCGGGATTCCAGTTCGTGCGGACGTTGCCATGACGGGTGAAATCACCCTGCGTGGTCAAGTGCTTGCGATTGGTGGTTTGAAAGAAAAACTGCTCGCGGCTCACCGTGGCGGAATCAAGACCGTGATCATTCCTGAGGAGAACGTACGCGATCTGAAGGAAATACCGGACAATATCAAGCAAGATCTGCAGATTAAACCGGTTAAATGGATTGACGAGGTCCTGCAAATTGCGCTGCAATACGCGCCGGAGCCCTTGCCTGATGTGGTTCCAGAGATAGTTGCAAAGGATGAAAAGCGAGAGTCTGACTCTAAGGAAAGAATTAGCACGCATTAGTACGCATTTGCCTGGGGGGCTTCCTTGACAGCTTTTTAGAGCCCTTGTTATAAAGCGGCTCTTAAGTGTCTGTAGGCCATTCAGCACACACGTTTTTTGCTTTCACCAAAAAAAACTTAGAATCATACTCAAATAGATATAAGGGGACTTAGAGTGAACAAGTCGGAACTGATTGATGCTATCGCTGCATCCGCTGATATCCCGAAAGCTGCTGCTGGCCGTGCGCTGGACGCTGTAATCGAATCCGTCACTGGCGCTCTCAAGGCTGGCGACTCTGTTGTTCTGGTTGGTTTCGGTACCTTCTCCGTGACTGATCGTCCAGCTCGCATTGGTCGTAACCCTCAGACCGGTAAGACACTGGAAATCGCAGCAGCTAAAAAACCAGGTTTCAAAGCCGGTAAAGCACTGAAAGAAGC
>NZ_JBFULH010001278.1:0-763 GCF_056400445.1 Pseudomonas sp. P5_B2
CTTATGCTGGCGGACACACCGCCTTCGCGAGCAAGCCCGCTCCCACAGGGGTTTTGTGTTGGGCCAATCAGCCGGAAATGATCCGGTTTTTGCCCTGCCGCTTGGCTTCATACATCGCCGCATCCGCGCGGGCGAACAGGCTATCGAGGCTTTCGTCTGCGTCGGTGAGATTGGTCAAGCCCTGGCTGACGGTGATACCGAAGGTCTGGTCGTCATGGCTGAAGCTCAATTGCTGAATCTGCCGTTGCAAGCGTTCGGCCACTTGCATGGCCATGTCAGGGGCGCAGCCGGGAAATACCGCTGCAAACTCTTCACCGCCGATCCGGCCGAACACATCCCCACGCCGCAATGCGCTGCGACCGCTCTCTGCGATCTGTTGCAGCACCCTGTCACCTTGCGGGTGGCCGTAGGTGTCGTTAACCACCTTGAAATCATCGATGTCTAGCAGCAGGAATGCCAGCGGCGCACCTAGCTTGCGTGCCTGTGCAAACTCGCGTTGCGCGCATTCGAAGAAGTGCCGGCGATTGCTGCTTTGAGTCAGCACGTCGGTGGTAGCCAGACGTTGCAACTCGGCTTCCGTGCGCTTCTTTTCGGTGATGTCTTCGGCCATGCCGACAATGATCAGCGGTTGACCGGGCTCGGCCTGACGGTTGATGAAGCATTTGTCGCTGAGCCAGCGTACCTGCCCATCAGCATTGATGATGCGGTATTCGCGGTCTTCCACCGCGCCTTTGACCAGCACTTCGGCCAGGCTGCGCTCGGC
>NZ_JBFULH010001279.1:0-763 GCF_056400445.1 Pseudomonas sp. P5_B2
CCGATAACCTGATCAACCCGCTGCTGAAGGAGCAGGTGCCGGGCATCTATTTCCCGATGGGGCAGACCGCCGAAATCGTCGCGCGTCGTTACAACGTCAGTCGCCAAGAGCAGGACTTGTACGCACTGCAAAGTCAGCAGCGCACCGCTCAGGCTCAGGCTGCCGGTTTGTTCGATGATGAAATCGTACCGATGGCGGTGAAGTATCGGGTCGAAGACAAGACCACCGGGCAGATTCAAATCCTCGATGGCATCGTCGATCGCGACGACTGCAATCGCCCGGATACCACGCTGGAAAGCCTGGCGGGCTTGAAACCGGTATTTGCCGAAGACGGTTCGGTCACCGCAGGCAACTCTTCGCAGCTGTCCGACGGGGCGTCGATGACGCTGGTGATGAGCCTGGAAAAAGCRCTGGAATTGGGCTTGAAGCCCAAAGCGTTCTTCCGTGGTTTCACGGTCGCCGGGTGCGAGCCGGATGAGATGGGCATCGGTCCCGTTTTCTCGGTGCCGAAACTGCTCAAGGCCAAGGGCTTGCAGGTCGCCGATATTGATCTGTGGGAACTCAACGAGGCGTTTGCCTCGCAATGCCTGTACAGCCGTAATCGGCTGGAGATCGATAACGAGAAGTACAACGTCAGTGGCGGGTCGATTTCCATTGGCCACCCGTTCGGCATGACCGGTTCGCGTCAGGTCGGGCATCTCGTGCGGGAATTGCAGCGGCGCAAACTGCGTTACGGCATTGTCACCATGTGCGTGGGGGGCGG
>NZ_JBFULH010001280.1:0-762 GCF_056400445.1 Pseudomonas sp. P5_B2
AACCCAAGCCCACCTGTTGGTCCTGCTCTGGGTCAGCACGGCGTGAACATCATGGARTTCTGCAAGGCYTTCAACGCCCGTACTCAGGGTCTTGAGCCAGGTCTGCCGACTCCWGTGATCATCACTGTCTACAGYGACCGYAGCTTCACTTTYGAAACYAAGWSCACCCCYGCTTCGGTTCTGCTGAAGAARGCTGCTGGYCTGACYAGCGGTTCCGCTCGTCCRAACACCGTTAAGGTTGGCACYGTTACCCGTGCTCAGCTGGAAGAAATCGCGAAAACCAAAAACGCGGATCTGACTGCAGCTGATATGGACGCAGCCGTGCGTACTATCGCCGGTTCTGCTCGTAGCATGGGCCTTAACGTGGAGGGTGTGTAATGGCTAAGTTGACCAAACGTCAAAAGGCTATCGCCGGCAAAATCGAAGCAGGCAAGTCCTACAACTTTGTAGACGCTGCTGCTCTGCTGGCTGAGCTGTCGACTGTCAAGTTCAGCGAGTCGTTCGACGTTGCTGTTAACCTGGGTGTTGATCCGCGTAAATCTGACCAGGTTGTTCGTAGCGCTACTGTGCTGCCACACGGCACTGGCAAGACCGTTCGCGTAGCTGTGTTCACCCAGGGTCCAGCTGCTGAGGCCGCTCTGGCTGCCGGCGCTGACCGTGTAGGTATGGACGATCTGGCTGCAGAAATGAAAGGCGGCGACCTGAACTATGACGTAGTTATCGCATCCCCGGATGCAATGCGCGTTGTTGGCCAGTTGGGTC
>NZ_JBFULH010001281.1:0-762 GCF_056400445.1 Pseudomonas sp. P5_B2
GAAAACAGCTTTTTTTTGCACTTGTTTGGGGTGAAATCCCACGTTTAACGAGGTTCCGATGGCTGCCTATAACCTGCGCCAACTCAGATATTTTGTTACCACGGCCGAGTGCGGCAGCGTCGCCGAGGCGTCGCGCAAGTTGTATATCGCGCAGCCGTCGGTCTCCACCTCGATCAAGCAGTTGGAAGACAGCTTTGGTGTGCAGCTGTTTATTCGCCATCACGCTCAAGGCGTGTCGTTGACGCCCAGTGGTGCACGGTTTTATCGCAAGGCGCAGGAGCTGTTGCGGGTCGCCCATGAGTTCGAGCAGAACGCCCTGGCGGACAACGACGTGGTGGCGGGGCAGATCGATATCGGCTGCTTTGAAACCGTGGCACCGCTGTACTTGCCGCGCTTGATCGCCGGCTTCAAGACGCGTTGGCCGGGGGTGGAGATTCGAATTCGCGATGGCGAGCAACAGGAACTGGTACAGGCGCTGACGGCAGGCAGTATCGATGTAGCCATGCTGTTCGAGCATGACTTGGGCGGTACCATTGAAACCACGCCATTGATGCCGCCGCAACAGCCGTATGCGTTGTTGCCGGCGGATCACCGTTTTGCACAACAGCCCAAGGTGTCGCTGGTGGACCTGGTGCTGGAACCGATGATTTTGCTTGACGTTCTGCCCAGCCGGACCTACTTCGTAAGCATCTTTGAAGAGCGCGGGTTGACGCCGAATATCGTGTTCAGCTCGCCGTCGATCGAGATGGTGCGGGGGATGGT
>NZ_JBFULH010001282.1:0-760 GCF_056400445.1 Pseudomonas sp. P5_B2
GATGGACCGTGCTGGTGCGAACTTCCTGCGCGTGATCGGTCAGATCAAGCAGCGTCTGGGTCACACTCCGGTGCCTATCCAGTTGGCTATCGGTTCCGAAGACAACTTCCAGGGTCAGATCGATCTGATGGCTATGGAAGCTGTTTACTGGAATGACTCTGACAAAGGCATGGTTCCAGTTCGTAAGCCTATCCCTGCTGAACTGCAGGAACTGGCTGACGAGTGGCGCGGCAACATGATTGAAGCTGCGGCAGAAGCCAGCGAAGAGCTGATGAACAAGTACCTCGAAGGTGAAGAGCTCACCAACGCGGAAATCAAGGCGGCTCTGCGTCAGCGTACTATCGCTGGTGAGATCGTTCTGGCTGTTTGTGGTTCTTCCTTCAAGAACAAGGGTGTTCCCCTGGTTCTCGACGCCGTTATCGACTACCTGCCTGCTCCTTCCGAAATTCCTGCCATCAAGGGTACAGACCCGGATGACGAGACTATCGAGCTGGAGCGTCATGCAGACGACAACGAGCCGTTCTCGGCTCTGGCGTTCAAGATCGCTACCGACCCATTCGTGGGTACCTTGACCTTCGTTCGAGTTTACTCGGGCGTGTTGGCCTCCGGCGACGGCGTGATCAACTCGGTTAAAGGCAAGAAAGAGCGCGTGGGTCGTATGGTGCAAATGCACGCAAACGCMCGTGAAGAAATCAAGGAAGTACGCGCTGGTGACATCGCGGCCTTGATCGGCATGAAGGACGTCACCACGGGTGAGACT
>NZ_JBFULH010001283.1:0-760 GCF_056400445.1 Pseudomonas sp. P5_B2
GTTTGTGAGTAGTGACACCTTGAAAGCCGACCCCGTCAGTCTTTGATCCGCTCCGACTGTCGTCACGCAGTCTCCTCAATGGCAGGCGCACAAACGGAGTAATGCTCATGATCAAATACCTTAAAATGATGGCAATGATGTCAATCCTCGCGATCATTGCCGGTTGCCATACGTATCAATCAAGTTCCACCTCTAGTGCGAAGGCTGCGAACGCCGAGATGGACCGCGACGCGAACGCGGCGTTACAGAGTTTGTATGCCAAAACGCCGCAAGCGCGCGCCCTCGCGCAGCGAGCCAAGGGTATCCTCGTTTTCCCTGATGTGCTGAAAGCGGGCCTCATCGCCGGCGCACAGCATGGTGAAGGCGAATTGATCGAGAACGGAAAAGTCACGGGATACTACGCAACCACAGCAGCCTCATACGGCCTTCAGGCGGGCGTGCAGAGGTTTGGTTACGTGATGTTCTTCATGACCTATTCAGCGATGAACGATCTGAAAACTGTCAATGGATTTGAGGTCGGCGTGGGCCCAAGCATCGTGGTCGTAGATTCAGGCATGGCCAAGTCGTTGACTACTTCAACGGCTCAGTCCGATGTCTATGCGTTCATCTTTGATCAAAAGGGCTTAATGGCCGGGCTGGGATTGCAGGGTTCAAAGATTACCAAGCTCAATCGCTGAGGCCGTCTGCCGGTTACTTCAGCTAGCGGCGCCCGATACTTCGAAAAATAGGGATTGCGTTCGGTTGGCAGGACGCCGGGGGG
>NZ_JBFULH010001284.1:0-758 GCF_056400445.1 Pseudomonas sp. P5_B2
CTTGAGGACAGCCTCTTCGCCCCCCATCATCTCCACATAGTGTTTGCCCCCCTCCACCGGCGGAAGTTCGTGCAACTGCGCCGGGTTGCCGGTAAACCAGCCCAGGTACAACACATAGGTGGCTTTGACATTGTGGTTCACCGTACCGTAGTAACCACGGTTTGAGAATTTACTGTCGATCGCTTTGGGTAGTTTGAACTGCTCGGCGATCTCGACCATGGTGTAACCCTTGTTGATCATCCGCAGGGTTTCGTCGTTGATGTAGCGGTACATGTCGCRCTGGGAAGACAGCTGCTCACGCACCTCCTTGTTGCCCCAGACCGGCCAGTGGTGCATGGCATACATGACCTGGACATCATCGCCCCACAGTTTGAGCGCCTCGTTGAGGTACTTCGACCATGGCAATGGTTCGCGAATCTTCGCGCCACGCAATGAGTAGGTGTTGTGCAGGGTGTGGGTGGAGTCTTCGGCGGTGTTGAGCGCTTTCTTTTCCTTGATGTAATAGAGCATCTCAGCAGGCGCTTCACTGCCCGGCGCATACAGGAACTGGTAGGTCAGGCCGTCAATGACATGGGTTTCGCCTGTGGTCTTGATGATGTCAGTTGGCGGGATTAGCGTCACCGTGCCAGCCGATGTGGTGGTGCCCAGGCCGGCACCCAGTTGACCTGTCGGATCGGGAGGAAGCAGGTTGCCATACATGTAGCTGGCGCGACGACTCATGGCTGTGCCCGCCATGACGTTTTCAGCTACTGCATGCT
>NZ_JBFULH010001285.1:0-756 GCF_056400445.1 Pseudomonas sp. P5_B2
GCTCCGGCTGGAGTGCACCGATGCGCACCAGCATCTGCAGTTCGCCGCGGATGTTGTTTCGCACGCGCTCGAAGTAGCCGTGCCGTTCATACTCGGCGCGATCCTTGATGTCGATCAGGGTGACCGGCAGGCCCGCATGGATGAACGCCAGGGCAATGCCCTCGCCCATCCGGCCGGCGCCGACCACGCTGACTTGAGGCAGCGCGGTATTCATTAGTGGTAGC
Source organism: Pseudomonas sp. P5_B2 (assembly GCF_056400445.1). NCBI lineage: Bacteria > Pseudomonadati > Pseudomonadota > Gammaproteobacteria > Pseudomonadales > Pseudomonadaceae > Pseudomonas > Pseudomonas sp. P5_B2. Next base: position 225 of record NZ_JBFULH010001285.1, read on the forward strand.
CCCGGGTCAGTAGCTCCGTCATCTGCGCCCGGTTCAGGTTGGCCAGACCGAGGTTTTCCAGGGTGCGGCCTTCGGCGTAGAGATCACGTGCAGCGACAACCGAAGCAATGCTCAGCAGGCCCTGCGCTACAGGGGTCGGTACACCGGCCCAACGGCCGACGGAAACCAGGAAGGACAGGCCCAGGCGGGTGTCTTCTAGCATGTAGCGATGTTTCTGCAGGTCGATGTCTTCACGCCAGTCGCCGCTGTCAGTCAGCTTGCCATGGGCACCGCGACCGTACATCCACTCATCACCTTCGGTAGTGTTGTAGTGATCGGCCAAAGGAAAGTGCGGTGCGCCATAGGTCAGTGCTTCGCGCACGGCCATGCGCTCGGCATCCAGCTGGTTGGTGACACGACGGATCGACGGTTGGGTGCCTTCGTTGTGAATATCCCAGGCCTCGAAATGCTCCAGGGGACCGGCGTTCATCATGATCAGCGGCGGGTGAATGATAGGGCCTGCGTTCATCAACGCACCGCTCAGTGCGTCTTC
>NZ_JBFULH010001286.1:0-754 GCF_056400445.1 Pseudomonas sp. P5_B2
CTTCTGAGTTCGGCATTTTCATGACTGCCTCGGATCATCGGCTCGAACAAATCCCCGAGCAACGCCTCTGGTATAGGGGTTCCAAAATTATGCACGGTAATAATGACCGCTTGATCTTCAACGCGTGTAGAAACGGTGACTGCGCTATCGGTGGCGCCGTAAGCGGCAGCATTGGCGACCAGGTTTCCGATGAGTTGATAGAGCCGATCACTGTCTGCAGAAAAGTCACCTTGCCCGTACCGCAGATGGGTCAACGTATGCCCGGGAAAAGCCAGGCTCAGCTCATCCAGACAATCGGCCACCAGCTCGTGTATATCGACAGGCTTGGGCAGGACGGAGATACCTCGCCCGACCTGAGTCAAGGTGAAATCCAGCAGATCGGCCACCAGGCGCTGCGCACGCTCGGCCGAATGGGTGATGTGGCCAAGTATCTGGGTCTGTTTGGCATCCATTTCCCTGCGGCCCAGGAGTTCCGTCGCCATTTTTATGGCCGCTAACGGGTTGCGTAGATCGTGACTGACAATCCCGATAAGTTGCTCGGCGAACAGGGCCCTGTCTTCAGCAGCAGCGTACGTGATACGCAACTTGTCCTGGGTCAAATCCAGTACGCGTTGTTCCTCGAGGTGTTTCGCCAGATGCCTTTCGGCAAGCATTCGGGCATTGAGCAGTTCGCGCTCGTACCTTTGCCCATCCACGGCTTTGAACAAAGTCATCTCATGAAATATGCCAGCAGAATGCTCACAGCTGATGGCGC
>NZ_JBFULH010001287.1:0-753 GCF_056400445.1 Pseudomonas sp. P5_B2
ATTTTCGCCTCCATCCCTTAATGTCTGGCGAACGTGGCGGCGAGAATACCAGCGATGCATTAGTGATTCACTACTGCGAAAGGTTGATTGTGTTCGGTCGGCAGGACGCCGTGAGGGTTTTGCGCAAAACTTCCTCTGGAGGCCGCGAGTTTCCATTTGCATAAGCACAAAAAAGCGGGTGTTTTGCCACACTTTGAAGTAGTTGTATTCTTTTAAAAACAATAGGTTAAGCTGCAGCAGCCCCCAGTATGGGGTGCAAGGGACGAGCGTGGCGCTATTGGCTGTTTGTTGCCTTCGCGAAGCGCTGCAGTCGACCCAAAGTTGCCCTGTCGCATCAGGTTGAATTCTACCGTCCACAAACGGTCGGTCACTGGTCGTCAAATTCTGGGAGTCGGATGCCTGTTACGCGGAAATAGTCGGTGATCGAACCTCACTGCTGAGGTCCTGCACCAACTGGATCACCTTATGGCGAAGTAGCCAGTGCCATGGCGTCCATCGAGCGGGCCGGAATTACAAAACTGTCGGTGATTACGGCGAAGTAGTTGATCGGTGGCTAGAGGCGTAACGTTCTTCGGGAGGCGATCCAATGAAGAACAAGAATTCAGTCTCTCAGCAGATCGACCCGCATGTTCCAGGGAATGGAACATGCGGATGGAGTGATCGGTGGCCATGGCTATTCGATGCCGTTAACTTCGAGCTTATGCAGCGCCTCCTCGGTCCCTCCAGTGAGAAAGCCAATTCCATGCACATCGC
>NZ_JBFULH010001288.1:0-752 GCF_056400445.1 Pseudomonas sp. P5_B2
CGATGTAGGAGCGCACTTTTTCAAAGTGAGCCTTGCTGATCATGGAGCCGAGACGATTTTCTGGGTCGAGTGGATCACCCATTTGCCAGTCACCCAGATGAACCTGGATCCGCTTCAACAATTCGTCCTTGATATCGCTATGAACGATCAAGCGAGAGGATGCAGAGCAGTTCTCACCCATGTTCCAGAAAGCACCATTCACCACATGCTGGGCGACGAGATCAATGTCTTCGACATCGTCCATCACTACTGCAGGGTTTTTGCCTCCGCACTCAAGAACGATGCGTTTGAGGTTCGACTCACTGGAGTATTTGAGAAACAACCGCCCAGTGTCTGTAGAGCCTGTGAAGCTGACCATTGCCACATCCGAATGCCGGCCCAAAGGCTCGCCAGCATCTTTGCCGCCACCAGGGATCACGTTGAAAACGCCAGCAGGTATACCCGCCTGGAAAGCCAGATCTGCAACGCGGAGCGTGCTCAGGGTGGTTTCTTTAGCAGGCTTCACCACAATCGAGCAGCCTGCAGCCAAAGACGGGCCGATCTTCCAGGCAAGCATCAGAAGCGGGAAATTCCAAGGCAGAACAAGACCGACAACACCAATGGGCTCACGCACGACCATCGTGACCGCTCCCGAACCTACCGGTGCTGTCGCATCGTAAATTTTGTCGATCAGTTCAGCATGCCAGCGCAGGGTATGAATCGTCTCGGGAATGTCGATGTTCTGACATTCACGGATAGGCTTGCCGCTATCC
>NZ_JBFULH010001289.1:0-751 GCF_056400445.1 Pseudomonas sp. P5_B2
CGTCAGGCAGACCGCGAGTATTTGCGTCAGGCGGCCGTGGTGTTCGATTGCCGCCATTGTGCGGGTGATCATTGCCTTGGCGAGTAGCATGGGGATGCAGGTACATGCCAAAGGGATCGAGCAGGTCGATCAGGCCGGTTTCCTGCTGGAGCATGACTGCGATCTGGGGCAAGGCTACTGGTTTGGACGGCCAGTGCCTGCCGAGCAGTGGGAGTGGATGTGCGCTCCCATTATTCGCTAATCCCGCTTTCTGTGTTTATGGCGAGGGAGCTTGCTCCCGCTGGACTGCGCAGCGGTCCTCAAAGCGAGTGCTTCGCCTTCGAATGGGAGCAAGCTCTCTCGCCACAGGGTTGTGGAATCAATTTCAATACGCCAAACGCGACGCAAACCCGCGCCTCGCCAAATAATTTCTTTTGGTTATATAAACATTCTTAAATAGTCTTTTTAAGAATATCTACTCCTCACTACTATTGGTTCCACGCCACAAGCAGTGTCGCCACTGCCAGGCAACCTCTCAGTTGAAGGAGCAGCACCATGAGCGCATCCCTACGTAGTGTTGATGGCCAAGACGAAGCAACCATTTTGCGTGAGATTCAGAGCGCCTTGCGCGATCTGCGCTTTGGGGCTGTGGAGATCACTGTGCATAACGCCCAGGTCGTGCAGATCGAACGCAAAGAGAAGTTTCGTCTGCAGAACCCGAGTCACAAACCGAGCTAAGCAACCGGCAGCCCGCTTTCAGCACCTCATAAAA
>NZ_JBFULH010001290.1:0-751 GCF_056400445.1 Pseudomonas sp. P5_B2
CTTTGGCGACGAAGCCATGTACCGCGCGAAGAAGGGCGGCAGGAACGCGGTGGAGGTGTTTGCCGCGCAGGCAGAGCCAGATGAGCAGAGTATGGTTTACCTGCAGACGTGATGAGTACGCCAGTGGCCACCCCGACATCGACGAAGAGCACCAGCAACTGTTCAGGCTGGCGAATGATCTGTTCCGCCTGCATACAGGGCCCGCTCACCAGCAAGGCGATGCCAGTCAGATGCAGGTACTGGATCGGCTGCTGGCGCACGTACGCTACCATTTTGCGCATGAGGAACACATTCTGGCGGCTGCAGACCACAAAACATTGACCGCCCACAAAATCCAGCACGCGGCCGTCTTGGAGCTGGCTCAACGGCTGCAGGCGCAGGCCGAGGCTGGGGAGGTCACTCTGGGCGAGCTGGTTCAGTTTGTCGTAGTCGAGATCATTGACAAGCACTTTTCGACAGAAACGCGCATTGCATTCCCTGTTGACTTCCAGATCTGAAAACGGAACGACATAGGGAGAGAGACGGCCTGCACGGTGTTTGCCGAGTGCTGCAAAGGCGCCATCCCGATAGCGGGTGACTTTTAGCCAAGGTGAGTTGTTGCTCAGCGACTATGCTCAGCGCTGATTGCCAACACTCCTGGATACCTCCAGCTTATTGCAGACGAAAAAAAGCCCGCGATGGGGAGCGCGGGCTAGGAATCACAAAAGGAGCTAAATCCACCGTACGCCAGCGGCTGTGAAAATATGGTGAT
>NZ_JBFULH010001291.1:0-750 GCF_056400445.1 Pseudomonas sp. P5_B2
CCCACGTGCCCATCAGTCGTTTGGCCGTTACAATGCGCACCTCGACCGTGACAAGCCAGATAAAAAATGTCTCTGCCCAAACATCACCTGGAACTGCTCAGCCCCGCCCGCGACGTGAACATCGCTCGCGAGGCCATCCTGCATGGTGCCGACGCTGTGTACATCGGTGGCCCGAGCTTTGGTGCTCGCCATAACGCCTGCAACGAAGTCAGCGATATCGCTCAACTTGTGGAGTTCGCCCGTCGTTACCACGCCCGGGTGTTCACCACGATCAACACGATTCTGCATGACAACGAACTGGAGCCGGCCCGCCAGCTGATCCACCAGTTGTACGATGCTGGCGTCGACGCGCTGATCGTTCAGGATCTGGGCGTGATGGAACTGGATATTCCGCCGATCGAGTTGCACGCCAGCACCCAGACCGACATTCGGACCCTGGCACGGGCAAAGTTCCTTGACCAGGCGGGCTTCTCCCAACTGGTGCTGGCCCGCGAGCTGAACCTGCAAGAAATTCGCGCCATCGCCGACGAGACCGATGCGGCGATCGAATTCTTCATCCACGGTGCGTTGTGTGTGGCGTTCTCCGGGCAGTGCAATATTTCCCATGCACAGAACGGTCGTAGCGCCAACCGTGGCGATTGCTCCCAGGCCTGTCGTTTGCCTTATACCCTCAAGGACGACCAGGGCCGCGTAGTCGCCTACGAAAAACACCTGCTGTCGATGAAAGACAACAATCAGAGCGCCAACATC
>NZ_JBFULH010001292.1:0-750 GCF_056400445.1 Pseudomonas sp. P5_B2
CCTTCGTACTGCGCCTCGGAGACCTTTTCCGCCCAAGTGACGGTTTTGCCGTCTTCGGCTTCGGCGATTGCGATGTGGGTCATGCCGTTGGCGGCAGTAGCCCCATGCCAGTGGCGTGTTTGCGGCGGGATCCAGACGATGTCACCCGGATGAATTTCCTGACGTGGGCCGCGTTCTTGCTGCACGTAGCCGACGCCTGCAGTGACAATCAGCGTTTGCCCCAGCGGATGGGTATGCCAAGCCGTGCGCGCGCCGGGTTCGAAGGTCACCGTGCCACCGCCGATGCGGGCTGGGTGATCACCCTTGAACAGGCCATCAACACGTACCGTGCCCGTGAAGTTTTCTGCAGCGCCCTTCACTGAGGGCTGAGAGCCTGCACTGTTGATCCGGATTTCGTTGGAAACCTGGGCGCAGGTTTCTCCGGCCAAGAGCGACAACGCAACGAGTGGGGCAATCAGGGGGTTCATCGATGATGCTCCTAAGGGTGGTGAGCCGACTGCAAGGCTGCTCCGTGCGCGGACCCGTTGTAAGGGGATTCAGGGGGGAAACGTGCATTAGTGTGCGAGATGGCTGTCGCTCAACCACGCGTTCACGCGCGCATGTTTTTGCGCTCCTGCTCACCTTCCATGACGAAACCCTGCATCACCCTGGCCTTGGGCGCATGGCTTTGGAGAATGGTTCGGAGCGCTGTGCAAACAGTAAGCGAGCTACCGGATGGGCACTAGACGGGTAAATCGGCAAGGGTTCATG
>NZ_JBFULH010001293.1:0-749 GCF_056400445.1 Pseudomonas sp. P5_B2
GCTGAACACCGTCGCCCCCTCACCACCCCGGGTCAGGAATACCAACTGACAGCGATGCTGCAGCCAGCCTTCAATGACCCGCCGGGGGTCTTCCTCGGGATACAAGAGGCTCAAATCCTCGTCGCTGACCTTGATCAGGTCGGCATATTCCACCAGCGTCGCTATCCTCGAGCGCCAGAGGTCGATATTTGGTTCAGGATTGAGCCGCACGTTAGGGTCGAGGCTGATCAGGCGTTGGCCGCTTTCTCGCTGCACCAACTCCAGTAACGTATCGGCAATCGGCTGCACCACTAACGAGAACGAGCCTATGTGCAAGCCGCGCACTTCAGGACCCAGTGCCGGCAGGTGTTCCGGTTTCAACTGGCGATCCGCACAGCCCTCACCGCGAAAGTTGTAATGCGGCGAGCCATTGGCGTCCACTGCAACCATCGCCAGGGTGGTGGGCGCTGCGAAGTCCACCAGGAAGTCCGGGCGCACGCCTTCATCGTTGAGCACTTGCTGTAAGCGCCGKCCGAGGTAGTCGGTGGACAGCCCGGCAAACAACGCCGCGTCCACGCCCAAGCGGCGTAAACCGACCGCGACATTGAACGGAGAACCGCCGGCAATCGCCTTGAAATTTACTTTCGAAGCCAGGCCGCTGACATCGTCTTCGCTGAAGAAATCGAACAGCGCTTCGCCACACACCAGATACATAGTTGTTCGCTCTTTAAAGGGTTGCGACATGCTGTTGATAGCGATCAGTTGTGACT
>NZ_JBFULH010001294.1:0-749 GCF_056400445.1 Pseudomonas sp. P5_B2
GCTCGGTCGCGATGATTTTTTTTGGTTTTACCCAATGCCCAGCCGTCTGCCCTATCACACTGTCCAAAGCCGCAAAAATCAAAAAACTTTTAGGTCCTGATGGCGACCGACTGAAGGTCGTCTTTATTACGTTAGATCCGGAGCGCGATACGCCAGCCGTCCTGGACGCCTATGTAAAAACTTTCGATCCAACGTTTGAGGCACTGTATGGAAGCCTCGAAGCCACGGCGGCAACAGCTGCAGAATTTGGCGTTATCTATGAAAAAGTCCCCCTCGGCGAGACCTACACCATTTCTCACACCGCAATGAGCTATGTCTACGACTCCAAGGGGACGCTGTGTCTTGGGTTGAGTCAGTCGCTCACGGAACAGGAATGCGCGGAAGATCTACTCACTGTCATGAAGGTCAGCTAATGAAATCTCAATCCTACAAAAAAACGCTCATCAAGCCTCTGGGGCAAATCGCGCTACTTTTTTCTCTGCTGGGAATGGCCTGGCAAGCGAGCGCTCAGACCAAAATTGAAGACGCATGGATTCGGGCAACCGTGCCTGGGCAGCAATCAACTGGCGCGTTCTTGAAGGTGACGTCCAGTACGGACAGTAAACTGGTTAACGTTCAATCCCCGGCTGCAAAAATGGTCCAGATTCACCGAACGACCATGCAAAACGAAGTGATGCACATGGACCCCGTTGATTCGGTCGCGTTACCTGCTGGTAAAACCATCGTCTTTGACCCAAGCGGCTACCACG
>NZ_JBFULH010001295.1:0-749 GCF_056400445.1 Pseudomonas sp. P5_B2
GTGTTACGCCAGTTGCTCGCAACCAGCGGCAGGTCACGGATGACCAGGCCAGCGGACCAGACGCGGTCGGACTCGGCGTCTTCCGGCGTGGTGCCGGTATTGCCGATGTGCGGGTAAGTCAGGGTAACAATCTGTTGGGCGTAGGAAGGATCGGTAAGGATTTCCTGATAGCCGGTCATTGCGGTGTTAAACACCACCTCACCAACGGTTTGACCGTCGGCTCCAATGGCTTCGCCGCGAAAAATGCTGCCATCAGCAAGGGCGAGTATGGCTGGCTTAGTCAAGAAGACCTCCCGTAAATAAAGCCTGAAAGGGCGATCGCAGGTTGTAAAAAAGCGGAGTGACGTATGGACACGTCACCCCGCTTCTTCACCGAATAATTCTGCGCGCTTTTAGTGGACACACTAAAGCTGTAGCTTACAGAAAAAGGCATTTTTGGTCTACCGCCAATGAGCCTGAAAGKCTGGAGAATGCGACAGGTCGTCGCTTGGCGGGGTAAAACCGGGCTCAAACGCAAGGCTTGAACCCGATTTCGGGTACATCTTAACGCAGATCGAGCACGTCTTGCATGTCGTAAAGACCAGCCTCACGACCATCCARCCACAACGCAGCACGCACCGCGCCCTTGGCGAAGGTCATGCGGCTGGACGCCTTGTGGGTGATCTCGACACGCTCACCGTCGGCAGCGAACAGCACCGTGTGATCACCCACGATGTCACCGGCACGCACGGTGGCGAAGCCAATTGTCT
>NZ_JBFULH010001296.1:0-747 GCF_056400445.1 Pseudomonas sp. P5_B2
CGCCGGCACCGCGCCGCCGGCACCGCGCCCTGGGTGTTTTTCATGCCTGAGACCATGGCGTTTTTCTTGCGCAGGTCAATGGCATCGATGCCGAGGCGATCGGCAATTTCATCGACCATCATCTCGGTGGACGCCATGCTTTGCAGGGTGCCGTAACCTCGCATCGAGCCGGCTTCAACGGCGCGAGAATGATAGGCCGTGACCTGCAAATCGTTCTGCGGCATGTAGTAGATCGACTGCGCGGCCGTGGCGCCAACTGCCGCTACGGATGGGCTGTAGTTGACCCGGCCACCGCCGTCGACACTCATTTCGGCGCGGAAAATCTTGAAGCTGTGATCGTTCTTGTCTACCGCCAATTGGTAGCGGATGTCGAACGGGTGACGCTTGATGCCGCTCTGGAACTGCTCGTAGCGATCGTTGGCCAGACGCACTGGCACACCGGCCCCATACAACGCCGCGAGGGCGGYGTAGTAGACAAAAATGTTGTGATCTTTGGAGCCGTAGCCGACGGTGTAACCCGGGTGCATGTTCAGGTGCGCCAGGCCGAAACGCGAAGGGGCGATCATTTTCGCGGTTTCAGTCGCGGTTTCCAGCGGGCACTGAGTGGCGACGACGAAATGCAGGGTCTTGGTCGCAGGGTCGTACCAGCCGTTGCCGTTGTCCGGCTCCAACGCGGCCGGCTCAATCGATGGCGTCTTATAGCGCTCGTCGAACACCAGCCAGTTGTCCGGCGGCGTGTCGATCTGC
>NZ_JBFULH010001297.1:0-747 GCF_056400445.1 Pseudomonas sp. P5_B2
GGCTTTGACAGGCTGAAAAGTGTAATCTGCACTCCCTCCCGACCGGGCGGCATGCTCACGCGCATGCAGTCTCGTTATGGTGGCTGTGCGCGGGGCATCTTCGGGTGCACCGGGTTCTCACACTTCCGGTCTGTCAACCCGCGTACAGCTGCCACCCAATCCTGTTTGACAGCAGGGGATTGGTAGCTCTTATCAATAGTGTGAGGATATACAAATATGAAAAAGATCACTCCGAATCCACCTGGATCTGAGTCATGCTCAGATGCAGAGACTCCCGATTTGACTCATCTCTCTGATACCACCGAACGCACCGTCAGCGCTCGTCTGCGCAACCCAAAACACCCCGATCCCATCAGCCACGTCTTCACCCTTCTCCCCGACATCGACACACCCACCCTGCTCGCTCACGCCTGCGAAACCCTCGCCTCGCTCAACGTCATGACCACCGACCTCGCCTGTGAACTCGAAGGCTCGCGTCGTAACGTGGGATTGGCGATTCAGCAGTTGAGCGTACTGGCGGAGCTGTTGGTAAACCGCGCGTTAGACAATCTCGATCCGCCTGATGGGCTGCCTGAGGATCCGCCTACAGTCACTGCTGAGTAGTAGCGTTCTTTTAACAAATGGAGGGTTTGTCATGGATCGATACATGCCTATCACCGGCATCGACTGCACCATCGAGTCGTTGCTGATCGACACCGACGCACCGCTGGACGTAGTGCACGAAACCGCGGCTTACCGCATCCGCAC